>APFI01000169.1 GCA_000403945.1 Desulfovibrio sp. Dsv1 | reverse complement strand
GGCCGGGATGTTCCGGGCCATGGACCGGGCCTGGCTGGCTGAAGCGGCCAGACAACAGAAAAAGGGCAAGTGACAGTGGCATCCACGAATCTATCCATACGGCTTGCCGTTGAGGGCACACAAAAAGCCGCGACAGATCTTGCCGTGGTGGATGCCCAGCTGAACATGGTAGGCGCGTCCGCCAGCAGGGGGGCGGCGGCTCTTGTCAAGTTCAGCGGGGCCACCAGTCTGGCCCATGTCCAGAAGCTGAAAAGCACGTTCCAGGACACCGGCATAGCCGTCAATTCCGCCTCGGCGCAAGTTGAAAAACTTGTGGCCCGCATGCAGCGGGTATCGCGGGAGCGGGCCTTCCAACAGTTGGCCTCGGACGCCAGTCTCTCCACCATGCAAATGGCGCGGCTGCGCGCGGGCATGGGCGACATGCGCGGGGCCATGTCCTCTCTGGGGCAGGGCGTCGCCTCCTCAAGAGTCGCCATCCTGGCCTGGGGCGCGGCCATCCTCTACGCGGGCAAGGCCTGTCTTGACGCCCAGATCCAGATGCAGCGCCTGGAGCAGTCCTACAAGTCCGTGTTCGGGGCGGGGGCCGGGGCGCAACTCCAGGCTGTTTATGAGCAGACCAACCGCGTGGGCCTCAAGTTCCTTGAGACCGCCGAGGCCGCGAAATCCTTCTTCGCCGCCGGGCAGGGCACCGCGCTTGCCCCGCAGCTCAACGACATTTTCAGGGCCGTCACCAACGCCGGCGCGGCCCTCCAGCTTTCCACGGAGCAGGTCAACGGCACATTTATTGCCCTGGGTCAGATGATCAGCAAGGGCAAGGTGCAGGCCGAGGAATTGCGTGGGCAGTTGGGCGAGCGCCTGCCCGGCGCGTTCCAGATGGCGGCCCGCGCCATGGGCATGACCACCGCCGAGCTGGACAAGTTCATGGCCGACGGCAAGCTGACCGCCGAGGAATTGCTGCCAAGGCTGGCCGAAGTCCTGGAGGAAAAATACGCCAGGGCCGCCGAGAATGCCGCCCATACGGTACAGGGCTCCATCAACCGCATGTCCACGGAGTGGGAGCGATTCAAGGCCGGCCTTGTTGAGAGCGGCCCGGCCGTGTTTACTGTGCGGGTTGTCACCGAGGTTTTGCGGGATTTTAACAACCGCATCGCCAAGGTGCGCGATGACGCCCGCATTGACGAAAAGCTGCGAAAGTGGGGCGTATCTCCCGACGCGCGGCGCGAGGCCGGTTTTTCGCTGACCAACCCGGAAATTGAAGCGGGATACTCCGACGAGTTGCGGGAAGTGGTCAGACAGGGCGAGGCGGAACAGGCCGCCAGACAGGCCGCCGCCGATGCGCGCGCCATCCGGCGAGAAAAAACCAGCTCCAACGCCCGTGCGGCCATGGAAAAAGCCCTTAAAGGCACGACGGAGTGGAGAAAAGCCACTCTGGAAAAGGAAAAGAGCGCCGCTGTCAGCGCCATACGGAAAGAAATAGCCGCGGCCAGGGCGGAAGGCTCGAACGCCGGCACGCTGGCGGCCCTGGAGGCCGACCTCGCCAGGGTTGAGACCGTGTACGACGACAAGCTGGCCGAACTTGGAAAAAAAGGCGCGGCCGCCGCCAAATCCGCCGCTGTCGCCCAGGCCGATTACACCGGCGAGCTGGAGCGCACCCGGCAGCGGATCGACAGCCTGCGACAGCAGCTTGATCTTGATCGCGGCGAGGATCTGACGCGGGCGAAAATCCGCATTGAGCAGCAATATCAGGCCACCCTCAGCAAGACGCGCGAGGAACTTGGGAAACAGGTTGCGCGCGGCGCCCTGACGCAATCCCAGGCCGATGCCCTGAAGCTGGAAAAGGACAAGGCCGCCGAGCTGCAAAGGCAGGTCAGCCTGCGCGACGCGGAAAACTCCGCGTCTGAAAAGGCCATCCGCCTGGCCGAGGGCCAGCTCAAATTTTACAAGGAACTTGGGGAACTTTCCGGCGACTACGGCGAATCCATCGCGCTCCAGAACCGGCTGATCGAGATGCAGGCCAGAGAGTACAGGGATGTTTACAAGATATCCGACGATCTGGTGGACAGGTGGGTGGCGCTGCAAAAGCTGCAAGCTTCCACAGATCCCTTTGACGGCGCGTACCGTGGCCTGCTGAAGTTCAACGCCGAATTCGCCGACGCTGGCAAGCAGTGGGAGGACATTACCCACAATTTTGCCTCGGACTTCAACAGCGCC
>APFI01000168.1 GCA_000403945.1 Desulfovibrio sp. Dsv1 | reverse complement strand
GCCGATTCGGCAAGTGGGGCAAAACGGGCGTATTCCGAAACATCCCCGAGGCACTCGCCTGTGACCCTGAAGAGCGTGGGGCCATAAACCTCAATGAGCGTGCCGGGTTTTATGGGTTACTTGGAGAGTAAAAGCAGTCTGATGCTGTATGAGCAATTCGGCGGCCTCAAGTTTAAATATCACAATAGGAAGTTTTGGCACTGTGGATAAGTGGCAAACACAATGCTTGGTAAAACAACAGGTTCCGTGAACACACTGTTTTGCGGGATCCGTTGTCTGTAATGTTCGTGGCTGCGGGAGGCATGCGCGCGGGTCAGCGCAGGACAGTCAGCCGCCCTTCCTCCATGCGCGCCTCACGGTTGATGCAGAGTGGAGCGTCCTCCCCGTGGTGGGAGACAAAGACCAGATGCACACCAAGGCCTCCGGCTTCCGCCGGGGCGGCTAACTGGTCCAGCAGGGCCAGATAGCGGGCGCGGCTTTCTGCGTCCAAGCCGGAACAGGGTTCGTCCAGCAGCAGGATGTCTGGGTGCCCCACCAGGGCGCGGGCCAGGAACATCCGGCGCAATTGCCCGTTGGAGAGCAGACGGATGGATTTTTCCGCCACGCGGGCCGCATCCCCTTCCGGGAAAAGTCCGGCAATGGCCCGCCGGGCCTCGTCACGCTCCGCTTCCGTAAAATCCCGGTACAGCCCGATGCTGTTGTCAAAGCCGGAGCAAACCAGTTCCAGCCCGCTGAGCGTGAAGCCGTAGAGGGCCTGGGAAAGGTCGGATACCAAGCGTACGCCCTTGCGCACGTCGGCCAGCATTTCCACATGCCCGCCCCGGCCCGGCAGCCAGCGGATGACGGCACCCCCGGCGGCCGCGAATTCGTCCCCGGCCAGCAGCCGCAACAGTGTGGACTTGCCCGAACCGTTGGCCCCGGCGATCCGCCAGTACTCGCCTTCGTGCAGGCTCCAGGTGACATTGTGCAGAACCTTGTGGCGGTCAATGAAGACCGACACGTTTTCCAGCGAGAGCAGAATACGGCCTATGGCGCTATAGACCGGGCGCTTTGACCCGACCCTCGCTGTTTTGTTCTCCCCGGCGGCGGAAACGGGCGGGACCGGGGGCGGCGCGTCCAGCAGGCGGCCCTCGCTGACGTAGCGGCGTTCCGTACACCAGTCCGGCAGGGCTCCAGCCCGGTGCGCGGTGAAAATCACGGTGCAGCGGCCGGAATATTTCTCCAACACCTCGAAAAAAATTTTTTTATGGGCCGCGTCTAGGCCGTCGGCGCACTCGTCCAGCAGCAGCAGAACGGGCGCGCGCAGCAGTGCCCGGCCCAGCAGCAACAGGCGCAACTGGCCCTGCGAAAGCGTGATCAGCCTGCGGGCCAAAAGCCCCTGGGCATGCAAACGGGCAGCCAAGGCTTCCACGGTGGGCTCGCGTTCAGTGTCTCCCCATGCGCCGGACTGGTTGTAGAGCAGGGGGGCGTCCTCCAGGCCGGTGAGCAGCAGGTCGCGGCCCGTGATATCCCATGCCTGGCGCTGGTAGTTCTCCTGTTGGGTCGGGGAAACCAGCGCGCTCACGGCCCGTCCGGCCAAGGGGGACTCTTCCTCTCCCTCCGGCGTATGCCAGTAAATATGCCCCTGCGCGGGCCAAAGTTCGCCGTGCAGCAGGCGCAGCAGGGTGGATTTGCCCGAGCCGTTGGGGCCCAGCAGGGCGCAGTGGCGTCCACGCTCCACACGCCAGTTGATATGGCGCAGAACCATGTCTTGGCGGGAGTCGCCGGGCAGAAACAGACTGACGTCGTTTACCGTGACCAGAGGGGCGGGCGGGGTGACCGGAGAATGGCGCGGGGACATGCGATGGTCTCTGTTTTACAGTGGGAGCGCCGTCATGCGGCCCTTGTCGAAAAGCGCATATTCCCTGAAGCCGAAGGCCCTAGCGTAGGAGGCCAGCCGCGCGAAACCGTAAGCCACGTCATCCGTGCCGTGGGCGTCCGAGGCGAAGCTGATGGGCAGGCACAGTTCGGCGGCTAAGGCCATGATCGGCGGTGCCGGATAGATTTCGCGGCAGGCTTTGCGCAGCCCGGCGGAGGAGATTTCCATGGCCATACCAGCATCGCGCAGGGCCGTGAGGCAGCGACGGATGTGCACCCGGCTCTCCGGCTTGGCCAGCCAGATGTGGAACTGCTCCACAGAGAAAATTTTGATCAGGTCCGGGTGGGCCGCGATATTGAACAGGCCGGAGCGGAGCATGGCCTCCCAAGCCGTGAAATAGGCTGTGTAGCGGCTTTCGCACTCCTCTTGGGAGGCGTTTCTCCAAGGTTCCACGCCGTCGTCAAAGCCCCAGCGCCCGAGAAAATGCACGCTGCCCAGGAGATAGTCGAAGTCATAGGCGTTGCAGGCGGCGCGGGTAAAGTCCCCCTGCCCGTCCAGCCAGTCCATTTCCATGCCGAAAAGCACATGGCAGGGGCCGTGCGCCCCTTCGCGTGGCGCGGCCTTGAGGGCCAGCACCTCGCGGACGTAGTCCGGCAGATGGCGGATGAGCTGCTCGCGGTACTCGTGCTGGTAGTCAAAACCCTGCGGGCGGGGCGAATGCTCGGAAAAACCCAGCAGGGTCAGGCCCTTGTCCAGGGCCGAAGCGTACATCTCAGCGGGCGTGTTCGCCCCGTGGGAGTACTTAGTATGGGTGTGCAGATCAATTGTTATCATAACTTTTTCAGGCGGCGTTTCTCAAAAGCGCCTTTTGAGAAACGCCGCTAGGTAAAGGTTCGCCTTTTACGATGCCGGTGTTATCCCACTAATCTTTTTACAATTTCTTGCCCTGCCTTTCGCCCCGCACCCATGGCCAGAATGACAGTGGCCGCGCCGGTGACGATGTCACCCCCGGCAAAGACGTTGGGAATGGATGTTTCGCCGGTTTCCTCATTGGTCTGGATGTAGCCCCACTTATTCTGCTCCAGGTCGGGCGTGGCGTCCAGCAGAATGGGATTGGAACGGGTGCCCAAGGCCACGATGGCCAGATCCGTGGATAGGTCGTGCACTTCGCCCTTCACGGGCACAGGGCGGCGGCGGCCCGAAGCGTCGGGTTCGCCCAGTTCCATTTTTTGCAGGGTCACGGACTGCAGACGCATTTCGGCGTCGCCGTTGAAACGCAGGGGCGCCGCCAGCATGACGAACTGCACGCCCTCTTCCTCCGCGTGTTCGATTTCCTCGCGGCGGGCGGGCATTTCAGCCTTGGTGCGACGGTAGACAATATACACGTTATCCGCGCCCATGCGCAGGGCCGTGCGCGCCGCGTCCATGGCCACGTTGCCCGCGCCGAAGACGGTGACGTTCTTGCCGGGGAAGGCCGGAGTATCCTGCTTAGGAAAGTCATAGGCCCGGCCCAGATTCACGCGGGTCAGGTATTCGTTGGCCGAGAACACGCCCACCAGGTTTTCGCCGGGCACCCCCAGAAAGACCGGTAGGCCAGCGCCCACGCCGATGAACACGGCGTTGTATTTCTTACACAGTTCGGCCACGTCCAAGGTGCGGCCGCCCACGTAGTTCATGTGGAAATCCACGCCCGCCTGACGCAGACCGTTGATTTCCGTGGCGACCACGTTCTTGGGCAGACGGAAGGCCGGGATGCCGTAAATCAGCACGCCGCCCGGCTCGTGCAGGGCTTCGAAGACGTCCACCTTGATGCCTGCGGCGGCGCAGACGCCCGCGCAGGTCAGGGAGGAGGGGCCGGAGCCGATGCAGGCCACTTTTTTGCCGCACTGGGGCACGGCGCAGGCGTTGGTGCCCGTGACCTGCTCACAGGCTGTGGTGGCGATGTAGGTGTCGGCCACAAAGCGTTCTAGGCGGCCGATGGCGATGGGCTGCCCCTTGGCCTTCAGAATGCATTTACCCTCGCACTGGTTTTCCTGCGGGCAGACGCGGCCGCAGACGGCGGGCAGACTATTGGTGGATTTGATGATCCGGTAGGCCGCGTCCATATTGCCGCGCGCCACTTCGCCGATGAAGTCGCGGATGGGCACTTCCACCGGACAGCCCGAGACGCAGAGCGGTTTTTTGCACTGGAGGCAGCGCGAGGCTTCTTCCATGGCCATTTCTTTGGTGTAGCCCAGGGCCACTTCCTCAAAATTGGAGCGCCGCACTTCGGCGGGCTGACAGGGCATGTCCACTCTGGGGGCCAGCGGTTTTTTGGTTTTCTTAGTTTCCATGAGCGCACCCGTTATAGAAGTCGAAAGAGGTTCTTTCCTGGTCGCGGTAGGCGGAGAGGCGGCGGCGCAGTTCGGGGAAGTCCACTTCATGCCCGTCGAATTCCGGCCCGTCCACGCATGCGAACTTGGTCTTGCCGCCCACACTCACGCGACAGGCACCGCACATGCCGATGCCGTCCACCATGATGGGGTTGAGGCTCACTGTGGTCTTCACGCCGAAAGGACGTGTGGTGTCGGCCACGGCGGCCATCATTGGCACCGGACCCACAGCCACCACTTCAAAGACGGTCTTGTCCTTTTGCAGCCGGTCGCGCAGCAGGTCCGTGACCAAGCCCTTGTGTCCGTAGCTGCCGTCGTCGGTGGAGATCAGCAGCTCGTTCGCGAAGGAGGAGAGCTCTTTTTCAAAGAGCAGCAGATCCTTGCTGCGCGCGCCGATAATGCCCACCACCCGGTTGCCCGCGCGGGAGTGCCCCTTGGCGATGTGGTGCATGGCGGCGATGCCCGTGCCACCGCCCACACAGATCACGGTGTCGTTTTTTTCAATGTGCGTGGGATGCCCCAGCGGGCCGCAGACGTCCAGAATGGCGTCCCCTTCCTTGAGGGTTTCCAGCAGGGCTGTGCTTTTGCCCAGAACCAGATAGACGATGGTGATGGTGCCGTTGGCCGCATCAGTGTCGGCAATGGTTAGGGGAATGCGCTCGCCCGTGGGGGTCATGCGCAACATGACGAAGTGGCCCGGGTGCGCCTTTTGGGCGATGTGCGGCGCGTGCAGGATCAGTTTGCTGGTTTTGCCCGGGATCAGGCTTTCCTTGTGCAGAATGTGTGTCGGCATATGCTCTCCTGTGCTGCAATTGGCCTTTGGCGGCAGACTGGCGTTGCGTCCTCAGGGCAAGGGTACAAAGTGGCGCAACACAAAGCCGTTGCCCTGGAGGGCAACACGCCGTCCGATGCGGCGGAACGAGTCAAAAACCGCGCTTCCGGCGAAACAATTTGCATCACCGTAGCCGCGAATGAACAGTGTGGCAAGCTTGGCGGGCGGCTAACCGTCTTGTTTCACATGGCTTTGGCGTCCGCCAGCGCCCGGTTTGTTTGAATATCCAGTCAAAATGGATTTTTTTATGCCCGTCCCTAAAGAGCGTTGCCGGCAGGCCGATAAGGAAAATGTTGAGTGGGGAAAGGGGAGAACGTAACAGCAAACCATAAAGGAGGCGGATCAGACCACCCCGTTGCAGGGAAGCAGTGAGCCATTCAGGGAGGAATGGACATGTCGCTACTACTTACTGACGCATCCCTAACGGCGAAGACCGCGCAGGATGACGCCGATCCCGAAGCCAGAGAGGATCTGGTGCGGCTCACGCGTTATCTTGCCATTTTGGAAGACAATAAAAAGGCCAGCCGCTTTGTCCCCGACGACGCGGCCTTGGCTCTGGATATGGCCGGTTTCATACGCAACCGACTGTGCGGCGGACGTGCCGCGCCGGAAAGCTCTCTGGCGCGACTGGCCTTGGCTCTGGTGCAGACCTGCCCTGACGCGCCCGCGCAATAACGTGCCAAACCCATGCCATGCCCCCCCGCATTCACGCGCCGGGCGGGCAGAACATCCGTAGCGCGGCGTAACGCCGCCAAGCAGCATAACCGGAACGCATCACCTTTCCGTGACATGATAGGGATTGGGCTGCTGATCCGTGTCCCAGTTATCTCCACTCAGAATAGGGAGGGGCCGTGGGGGCTCCTCCCTTTTTTCGGTCCTGATGCGGTTGTGCTTTTTTTTGCCGCGCCGCATCATGCCCTCCGCCCGCCAGAAAGATGCTGTCATCGGGAAGAACATGCTGGAGAACGGCCGCACCATACCATTATAGTCGTCGGCTTGTCCCGCTGTCAGCATAAGCGGAACAGCACGTCCATGACCGTCACAAACGGCTTTTTTCAGGCAGGCTTGCCGTTGTACGGTGAGCCTTGGGGCGGGTGGCGTCAATCATCAGGGAACCATCAAAAGATGTCTGACTTGCCAACTCAACAAAAATCCTGCTGAAAACACCACGCCTGCTCCACCAACTGACTGCACAGCGTCTTGCGCGGACCGTATTTATCAGGAGCGGCCTTCCACTGAAACCCATGCCCGATGACGTCACCGGCAACGCGTCTGTCATCGACGCATGGAACACCGTGAGCAAAGAAAGGTTTGATACGCTCCAGCTGGTTTTCGGAAAGATAAAACAGGGGACGCACGGGACACCTCCGCGCTTCCTTCATATCCTGTTTCCTTCCCTTAAAAATAAAACGAGTCCTGACCCTAAAAATTTTCTAGATTCAAGCCGCTTGTGATTATGAGATGACTTCTAGAATGTGAGGATAACATAGTCGCCTCCCGAGCGGAGGCGACGGAGCGCGACAGTTTTCCAAGGGCAAGAACGGCTGACGCTGTGGGCCTCCACCCTTGTCTTTGCCTTGAGCCCCATCCCGTCATTTGCTATACAGGAACCCCGGCCATTTTTTCAGGAGTTTCCATGTCCGACTTTGTCCATCTGCATTGCCATACCGAATACAGCCTGCTAGACGGTGCCATTCGCATCAAGGATCTCTGCGCCCGCACCAAGGATTACGGCATGCCCGCCTGCGCCATCACCGACCACGGCAACATGTTCGGCGCGGCGTATTTCTACACGGCATGCAAGGACTTCGGCGTCAAGCCCATTTTTGGCTGCGAGGTCTACGTCTGCCACGACCATACGGACAAAACCTCGGAGCTGGCGCGCCGTCGTCACCACCTGATCCTTCTGGCCCGAAACGAACTGGGCTATCATAATCTGGTCAAGCTGGTCAGCCATGGTTTTCTGGACGGTTTTTACTACAAGCCGCGCGTGGACAAGGACTTGCTGCGCCGCTACGCCGAGGGCCTGACCTGCCTTTCGGCCTGCATTGCGGGCGAAATTCCCCATGCCATCCTAGGCAAGGACATGGACAAGGCCCTGAGTCTGACCCAAGAATACGCGGCCATCTATCCCGGCAATTTTTATCTGGAATTGCAGTCCAACGGCTTGGCCGAGCAGGCCATCGTCAACAACGCCCTGCTGGAGATCGCCGAAACCGCCAAGCTGCCCCTAGTGGCCACCAACGACTGCCATTATCTCAACGCCGACGACGCCGACGCCCATGAGGTGCTGCTCTGCATCCAGACCCAGACCACCATGGACGATCCCAAGCGCATGTGCTTCAGAACGCACGAACTCTACTACAAGTCCATCGAAGAAATGGAAAAACCTTTCGCCCATGTGCCCGCAGCCTTGGACAACACCATGCGCATCGCGGAATCCTGCAATGTGGAGCTGGATTTCGGCCACCACTATTTCCCGGTCTACCAGCTGCCCGAAGGAGCCAGCATGGAGTCCGAATTCCGCCGTTTGGCCGAGGAAGGCTTGGAAAAACGCCTGGAAAAACACCCGGACCGCGAAAACATCGACCCGCGGCGCTACCGCGAGCGCCTGCAATACGAGCTCAATGTCATCCTAGAAATGGGTTTCCCCGGCTATTTCCTCATCGTGCAGGAATTCATCAACTGGGCCAAGGATCACAGCATCCCGGTGGGGCCGGGGCGCGGATCGGCGGCCGGTTCACTGGTGGCTTGGGCGCTGCGCATCACCAACCTGGACCCCCTGCCCTACAACCTGCTCTTTGAGCGCTTTCTGAACAACGAGCGCGTCTCCCTGCCCGATATCGACGTGGACTTCTGCGAACGCCGCCGGGGCGACGTGATCCGCCACATGGTGGACACCTACGGCGAAGGCTCGGTGGCCCAGATCACCACCTTCGGCACCATGAAGGCCAAGGGCGCGGTGCGCGACGTGGGCCGGGCTCTTGGCATGACCTTCGCGGAGACCGATCGCATCGCCAAGCTGGTGCCCGACGACCTGAAAATGACCATCAAGAAGGCTCTGGACCTGGAACCGGACCTGAAAAAACTTTACGAGGAGGACCAGCAGGTCAAACATCTGCTGGACACGGCCCGCCGCTTGGAAGGTCTGGCCCGTCACGCCTCCACCCACGCCGCCGGACTGGTGGTCTCGGACAGGCCCATGGAGGAGTATCTGCCCCTTTATCTGGGTAAACACGGCGAGCTTGTGACCCAGTTCGACGGTCCCATGACCGAAAAGACCGGACTGGTCAAATTTGACTTTCTGGGCCTCAAGACCATGACCCTGATCCAGGACACCTTGGACAACATCAGCCTTCAGGGTCAGACCCCGCCGGATCTGGACAATTTGCCGCTCACCGACGCCGAAACCTACGACCTTTACGCGCGCGGCGACACGGACGGCGTCTTCCAAGTGGAAAGTTCGGGCATGCGCCAGTACCTGCGCATGCTCAGGCCCACCTGCTTTGAGGACGTCATCGCCATGCTGGCCCTCTACCGGCCCGGCCCGCTGGGCTCGGGCATGGTGGACGAATTCATCAAGCGCAAGCACGGCCAGATGCCGGTGGTCTATCCGCACGACTCGCTCACTGAATGCCTACGCGATACCTACGGGGTCATCGTCTATCAGGAACAGGTCATGCAGATCGCCCAGATCATCGCCAGCTACACGCTGGGTGGGGCCGATCTGTTGCGCCGGGCCATGGGCAAGAAAAAAGCCGAGGCCATGGCCAAGGAACGCGTAACCTTTGTGGCCGGGGCGAAAAAGAACGGCATCGCCAAGGAAAAGGCCAACGAAATTTTCGACTTGATGGAAAAATTCGCAGAATACGGCTTCAACAAGTCCCACTCGGCGGCCTATGCCCTGATCTCCTACTACACGGCCTATCTCAAGGTGCATTACAAGGTGGAGTTCATGGCCGCCCTGCTCACCTCGGAAATGGGCAATCAGGACAAGCTGCTCAAATACGTCTCCTGCTGCAAAGATATGGGTATCGACGTGGTCCAACCCTCGGTGAACCAGAGCCAGCGCGAGTTCACGGCCCACGGTGGCCGGGTGGTCTTCGGCTTGGGCGGCATCAAGAACGTGGGCGACGAAGCCATCCGCGAGATTGTGGAGGCCCGCAAGGACGGCGGCGACTACCTTTCCCTGCTGGATCTCTGCTGCCGGGTCAACCTGCGTAAGGTCACCAAGCGGGTGTTCGAATCGCTGATCAAAGGCGGAGCCTGCGACTGCTTCGGCGTTTCCAGGGCGGGCATGCTGGCCGCCCTGGAAATCGTGGTGGTCCGCGCTCAAAAAAAGGCCAAGGGCAAGAGCTCCAACCAAGTTTCCCTGCTGTCCATGGCCCCGGTGGCGGATGCCCCACCCCAGCCCGGTGTGGGCCTAGATTGCCCGGAAGCCACACTGCCCGAAATGGAGGACGACCTGAAACTGAAAGCCGAAAAGGAAGCCTTGGGCTTCTTTCTCACCAGCCATCCCCTCCAACCTTACATCCGCGAGATCCGCCGCCTGCGCCTGACCCCTCTGGAGGACGCGCGCGAGCTCTTCCCCGGCGCGGAGCTCACCTGCGCGGTGCTGGTGACCAGCGTCAAGGAAGTGCTCACCAAGTCCAAGGGCGATCGTATGGCCTTTGTGGGCGTGGAGGATCTCACCGGCCACGCGGAAGTGACCTTTTTTCCGCGCCCCTACGCCGAGGCCCGCGAATTGATCAGGGCCGAACAGCCCATCTGCCTCACGGCCCGCTTGGACAGCCAAAGCGACGACGCCCGCGACACGGACGAGGAGAATGAGGACGCCCCGCGCGAACTCAAGATGCTGGGACAAAGCGTGCGTCCCTTGGCCGAGGCCTGCGGCCAGAGCGATACGCCGGTCTGCGTGCAGATTCCGGCACACCGTCTGGGCCGCGAGGACATGCTGGCCCTGAAAAATATTCTGGAGACGTTTCCCGGCCCGGTGGCAGCCGAGGCCCTGGTCTGCCTGGACGGCTGCCGCTGCCATCTGCGCTTGGGCAACGCGCTCAAGGTACGGCCGGGGCCGGAGCTGGACAAGGCGCTGGCCGCCTGGGCCTCGTGAGGGTTGCCAGCGCCCTCCTCTCCTTCAGGGCAATTGAGCAAAAAAGGACGGTAATCGCTTCAAGGCCGTTCTGATGAAGCGTTCCGTCTTACCGTTAGCTGAGATGATACCCGCGCTAGCGCTCGAAGGATAAGCCCTTGCCGCCCGGCCGGAGCATAACATGCGGGTGTGGCCGCGCCTGCGCGGACCGCTGAATAAGTATCCCCCGGCAAAGCCGGGCGTTATTGTGGATACCGCTCAAAGCAGGTTAACGCTTCGCTTGAACCGCCTAAAGGCGACTATTTCTCCCCCGCTTGTAAAATTTCTTCGATGGCCACTTATGTTTCCTGCCATGTATATGGCACTCTTGCCTTTCATATACCCTACTACTACTGAAGGCACCGCTATCTTGGGTGGTATCGGTATCAGGATATGGACATGGCCTGCTAAAAGATGCCCCGTTGGTATTTTGCTGTGCTTCCGCTCCACCGGCTTATGCAAGGCACTCCCCAGTCCTTCCCGTATTGAACAGAACAGTTCCTTGCTGTGGCGGACTCCGGCATCTTCACCCAGGCCGAGGACGACGTGCTGGTGGCCGCCAACAGCCTCAGCCTGACCTGTGCCAAGGACGACAGGGCCGTGGTTTTCCTGCATGACACCAACACTGATGGGCAGAACGTCTATAGCATCGTTCAGATGAGCACCGACGGTGCCGCCGACAAGGGCACGGTTGTGGGGGCCATTACTCTTGACGCCGACAACGGCGTGCGGACAGGCCGGTGAGGCGCTATATCTCGTGTTCGTGCGGTTCGTTGCCCAGCGGATGGGCGTGGGCGAAGGACGGGGCGCAAAAAGTGAGGCGGCCGTCCAGAATGGTCAGATATTCCATGGAGGTTTGGATTAGAAAGTCCCAGTCGTGAGAAATCGTGATCCGGGCCGTAGAAAGGCCGCGCAGGATATCAATGATCCGCTGGCGCGCGTCGTTGTCCAAGTCGTTGGTGGGTTCATCCAACAGCAGGGCTTCAGGTCGCATGGCCAGCACGGTGGCTAGGGAGATCAATTTTTTTTCGCCGCCGGACAGGTGGTGGGTGAGGCGTTGTTCAAAGCCCGCGAGCCCCAGATTCTCCAAGGTTTCCAGAGCGCGCTGACGGGCTTCGCCGGGCGTGAGGCCCAGATTGAGCGGGCCGAAGGCCACATCTTCCAGCACGGTGGGGAAAAAAAGCTGGTCCTCGGCGTGTTGGAGCACGAATCCCACTTTGCAGCGCAGTTCGCGGAAATCCTTTTCACGGCTCAGGATCTGTCCGTGAAAGCGGACCATACCCCGCTGTGGGCGGGCCAGCCCCGTGATACAGCGGAAAAATGTGGTTTTGCCGCTGCCGTTGGGGCCGTACAGACCAATCTTTTGCGCCGGAAAAAGAGCAAAATTCACATCACGCAGCACTGCTCTCGGCTTCCCGTCACGGGTATAGGCAAAATCGACGTGCTCCAGACTGAAGATGGCTTCCCCGCCCGCGTGGGAAACAACGGGCTCAGACATGCGGGTCTCCTTTCCACTCCGTCCAGGCGATGCCCGCCAGACAGAGCAGCAGGCCCAAGGCAAACAGCGCGTCCACGGGCCGGGCGCGGAAGACGGTCACGGAGCGGAAGCGGCCTTCAAAGCCGCGCAGCAACATGGCTTCGCGCACGCGCAGCGAACGTTCGTACGCGCGCACCAAGAGCATGCCCAGCAGGGAGGCCAAGGCGCGGTAGGTGTGCAGATCGGTGCGCGGCCTGAAGCCGCGCAGGCGCGCGGCCACGTTGAGCGTCTGCCATTCCGAGGCGAGCACATATACGTAGCGGCCCGTAAACAGAAAGAGAAACACAAGCTTGCGGGGACAACGCAGCCGCTCTAGGGCGTGCCCCACAGTGGGCGAATCCATGCTGGCCACCAAGGCCAGAAAGACGCAGACAATTGCGTTGGATTTGATGCTCACCAGCAGGGACAGGCGCACGCCTTCGGCGCTGATGGCGAACACGCCCCATTGGACCAGATCCGTGCCCGGCGTAGTCCAAGGCGTCACGCACCAGAGAAAGAGAATGAAAGTGTTCACCACCGCCAGCCGGCGAAACAGAAGCGACAGCGGCGGGCGCGAAGTCGCCAGCAGCGCCACGCCCAGAACCAGACCCAGCCAGCATGCCGTCAGGTTCTTCAGCGGAGCCAGACAGACAGCGATCAGAACGGCGAGCGCCAAACGCACGCGCGGGTCAATGGCATGAAAGGGCGAAGGGCGGACAACGGGCTGGTCGAACACAAGATAATTTTTTATTTCGGTTTCAGAGAAAAAAGCGCTCCGCCGCCCATTCCGAAAGCGGGCGGCAGGGCCTGTCCGGCATTGTCATTACCCGCGCCGTCCCTTGAGGTAAAGGCCTATGCCCACCAGACCCAGAATCCAGCCGATGCCGCCGATGATATCCCGCAGACTGGGCCCCGCATTGACCTGGGCCGCCAGATCGCGCCGGATGGGCCCCAGTTTGGTGTCCAAGGCAGCGTTGACGATGGCGCGCACTTCGTCCGGCGTGGCGGCTGTGGCAGAATCCGCCGCGCCTTGGGGTCTGCCCGCCCTTTCCACCTTTTCCATGGGGTTTGCCGTGGGTGCGGCCGCGCCGGAAAATTCGGAGGCATCCATGATCCACTCGTTCTGGTGGCCTTCGCCCGCAGCAATCTGGATGCGCAGGCTGTGGCCGGCGCGCGCCGCAGGGGGGATGGGAAAGCTGAAACACCCGTTGCCGTCGGTATGGCCTTGCAGCAATTTCTTGCCGTTTGTGACGTCAAAAACCGCGATCAGGCCGTTCTTGACCGGCGAATTGCGGTTGAAGCCGCATTTCACCATGACGCTGTCGCCCTCCAGCCAGACGAAAATATTGACCCTGTGGGCTTGGGCCGGAGCCGGAAGCAACAGCGCGAGCAGCACAAGCGAGATAAGTATAGCCGCAGAGCGGCGTGGGGAAAGCAAAAAAATGTTGTTCATTGCGAATTCCTTCAACTGTGGCAACGGCGTTCAGGCGCGCGCGGTTTGGAGCATTTCGGGACGCACGCGGTGAATAAAGACCACAGTGAACATGGTGATCAGGCCTTCTGCCAGCATGACGGGCAGATGGGCCAGAAGCAGCAATTGCGCGGCAGTCCGGAAACCCTCGCTGGTGAAAGCCAGAGCTAGGGCGGTGAGCACGGCGGCCAAGGCCACGCCCAGCACGCCACCGCAGAAGGCGGCCGCGCGGATGCCCGCCGGGCCGGGCCAGATATGGATGACGCCCCGGTAGCAGTACCAAGCCAGCACGCTGGAAAACCCCATGGTGAAGGTGTTCACGCCCAGCACCGTGAGACCGCCGAACTGAAAGAGCAGAGCCTGCAGCAGCAGCGCCGCCAGAATGGCGGGAAAAGCCGCCCAGCCCAGCAGTACGCCCACCAAGCCGTTGAGGATCAGGTGAACGCTGGAAAAGCCGACGGGGACATGGATCAGCGAACCCACGAAAAAGGCCGCTGAAAGAATGCCCACAGTCATCAGCCGGTCGTAATCCAGTTTGCGCAGGCCGATGGTCGTGCCCGCCGCCGCCAGAACCGCGCCCGCGCCGAGCACGGTCGGGGAAAGGACGCCTTCCGCGATATGCATGCTGCTTCCTTGCGGCAGTTTCGCGCCCGGTCCGGCGCGGGGAAGCGGTCCCTTTACTTGGTTTTGGGGTCCGCGAATTCCAGCCAGAGCACCGCGCCCAGTTCCACAGACTTGGCTTCGCCCTTGTAATCCATCTTTTCCCTGGCCGTGTTCAAAGCCGCGAAGCCCCACCAGCCAGCCCAAGGCACGCCATAGGAAAACACTCCGTTTTCGTCGGCCTTGACCACTTGGGTGACAAAATATTCATTGGGCGGCACGTGGTCTTTGGTTTTGTTGTAGGGTTCCACTTCCACTTCCGCGCCGGGCACGGGCTTGCCGTCCAGCAGCACGCGGCCCTGAAAGACGTTGCCCGCATAATTGCCGAAAGGCCGGGTCAGGGGCACGATTTCCGTTTTCAGTCCTAGGGATTCATCCCAGCCTTCCTCGTTGCCGAAGGCGGCCACGGCGGTCTTGGTATAGTGGATGATATAGCAGTCCTCGGCGGGTTCGAAGTAGGGTTCAGGTTCCACGGCGAACTGGTAGACGCCGGGTTTTTTGATCTTGAAGGCGGTCTGCCAAGCCTTGTGCCCCATGATCGCGGCGGGCTTGAGGCTGGCCTTGAGATCCTCTGTTTTGCCGTCCATGGTGACGGTGAAGGCCTTGAGCCCGGTCATGTCCATGCCCTGCATTTCCATGGGGTGGGAGAAGGAAATATCCAGTTTCAGATCAGCGTCTTTTTTCTCCGTCACTGTGGCGGTGGAGGGAATGACCATGCCGAAATGCGCCTCGGCCTGCGCGGCGACACAGAACAGCAGGGTCATGCTTGCGCAGCAGATTTTCCACATAATGTCGTCCTCTATGTTTTGGGATGGTGGCGGCTTCCCTTGGGGCTTGGGGATTGCGCCCTTTTGGCTGCATATGTGAAGTTATGGTAGCACAAATTTTAAAAAAGTAGCAATAGAAAATTGCGGTGATCCCGGCCATGCCGTATCCGCATACGTTCCGACCATATTGCCCCCTGGCGGGGCGACTACCAATATCCACAGGAAGTGGAAATTTGAATCTCTGGGCGTTTTTGCCGGGCCGCTGGAAGATGCGGGCTATACGATCCGCATCTGCAGACCGGCCTTGCGTCTTTGGAGACGATGGGGACTGGCTGGACGCCGATCTGGCCGTGACTTTGGGTGGGCACATCGGCGTGGCTCAGGAGGACGTTTACCCCTTTTTGCGACAGGAACTGCCCCTGATCAAAGCACGACTGGCTTCGGGCCGCCCCGTTGCTGATCGTCTGCCTGGGCGCGCAGTTGATGACAGCGGCGTTCGGCGCGCGGGTCTATGCCGGGCGTGGATGCGGCGTGCATGGAAACCCGGCTCATGGGGCATTGCCGCGAACTGGCCCAGAGCCGGTCTGGATTCCCGGCGCATCCGCAAAGACGCCCTGCGCTTGGGCGGTGCCAAGCCGAACAGGCATTTTCGCCGCTGGCTGACCGAGGAAACGGTATAAAAAACGCCCCATTCGAGACGTTTTGCTGCGTATCACATTTTCTATTATTGCGGGAGCAGCTTGGCGTAATCGGCGCTCTTGACATTCTTCTTGATGAAATTCAGCGCTTCCTTCTGGTTTCCGGCCAGGGAGCTGACCATGAACACGTCGCCCTGAACGGCCACCCAAGCTTGGCAGGGCACTTGCTGCTGGGTGAAATTGAAGGTGTATTGGCCGTTCTTTTCCACCGGAGGCTTTTCCGCCTTGAACTGGGTGGCGAACATTCCGGCAATGGTTTTTGCGTCGGCACCGCTGCTGGGGCCCACCATGGTGACGGAAACGCCGCTCGTGTTTTTGGCGAAGACGGCACTGGTGATGCCCTGATTTTCCGTGGACGGCATGATGACCTTCCAGTCGTCAGGCATATTGACCGTAAAATATTCGGTGCTCAACTCCCCGGCCATGGCGGGCAGGGCCAGCAGCATAATGGACACAAAGGCCACAAACTTTTTCAACATGAACATTTCTCCTGCGAGTGATGTGCCTGCGTAAAGGCTGGTGGCAGTCAATGCTGCGCGGCGGCCGGCAAACACATATCGTCCCGCCACCAAGGCCCCACGCCGGACCTGTTGCCGTTCTATCCAATGCCTGTTGAAAAGACAAGCGACCCCTTGGGAGCAACCGGAAAGGCCAGTCCGCTCACGGCCGTCCGAAATCGGCGGGGCCTCCTTGCTCAGAGCGAAGCCTTTGCCCAGCGGAGCGCCCAAGCTCCAGTGAGTTCTGCATGGCCCCCTAGAAGGAAGTTGGGGCGGCGGGGATCACGACAACCGGTGCGCGGGCGCTACATGGCGAGACCTGCCCCCCCCGACCCTGGCGGATGGAGCGACACCCGCCGACGCTTCATCCGTTGGCGCGACAATGGCGTGTGGGAGCGACCGCCTGAAATTCCGATTGATGAGCCGGACCCCGCATGTCTGATGATCGATGCCGGCCATTGCCAGGTTCACCCTCATGCGGCAGGCGCAAAAGGGGGCTCAACACAAAATGGCATTTGACCGCAGATGCGCATGACATGCCGGGCAGGGCTTTTGTCACACAGGGCGCGACAAGCGGATTGCGCTCGGGCAATCGCGCTCTGATTGACGGATTTGCGGCGGAAAGACTTTTGGCGGTCAATGGCCATGACAGGGATGGGATTCTCGCCCGGGCCGAAAGGCGGGGAATGGAAGCGGTCATTCCTCCGGAGAAAAGCCGCAGGGAGCGGCGTGATTGCGACAGGGAGCCTTGCAGGGCCCGATGCCTGATGGAGAACGCGTTCCCTCATTTGAAGCGATGGCGCGGCATTGTGACCCGATACGCGAAAAAGGCGGCGTCATTCCTGGCCGTTGTCCAGATCGGATGCATCCTTTTGTGGTCTTCAATCCAGTGACTATACTTCTGGGGCAGCAAAGACGCCGTGGAAAACGATGTGCGCCACTTTTACTACCGCTCATAATAATATAGTATGAAGAAGTGCTCCGGAACTGCGCACCCTGCTGGACATGGCCGCCAGCCATCTCGACAATCGGCATTCGGTCTACAGGAGCGCGCGGTGTGAAAATCTGCTGCGCATGCGCAGCAGCTAGGTGTTTAGTCCCTTTGAGTACTGGTATACGTTATAGCCAACTCAGGAGGGAAGATTT
>APFI01000167.1 GCA_000403945.1 Desulfovibrio sp. Dsv1 | reverse complement strand
AAGGCCACGGCCCTGGAACAGCTGCGGCGTATTGGAACTCTGCCGGAAGGCTTCGATGCGGAAGACGAGGCGGTCAGGGTGGCGCGGGAGATCGGCGCCAATGCGGGCAACGGGTTTGGCGGGAGTCTGATGGACAGGCTGAAGGCATAGAGGGTGGGGCATGTCCGATGACGAACTGCTTGCCCGCTATCTGCTTGCCCGCATTCTTTGGTGGCGGCATGACCTGGAACAACTTGACGCGGCGGCGGTGGCCGCCGTTATAAAAGCGCTGGACGCCGCCCGCCGGGACATTGCCCAACGCCTGTCGGACGAGGCCGCCGGGCTTGCGAATCTCTCTGAATGGCGCAAGGAGCATGACGCCGCGCTTGACGCCTGGGCCGACGAGGTTCTGGCCGGGGCGCGGGCCTCCATTTTGGGAACCGTCAGCGAAGCGACCATTGCCACGGCGGCGGCGTCGTTGACCGCGTACGGTTCCATTCTGTCCGTGGAAGGAATGGCAAGGGGCGTCGCCACTGTGGGCATGACGCGGGAACAGGTCGCCGCATGGTTTCAGGACACGGCCCTTGGCGCGGGAGGTCTGGAAAAGTGGGTGGACACGGCCCTTGACAGCGGGGTGAAAAATTCCATTCTCGCGGCGCTCCGGCAGGTCGGCGTTGAGGGAAAGGGCACAGCCGAAGCGGTCAGGCGCGTATTGCTTGCCGCGACTGAAGAGGGCATGGCCATGACGCGACGGCAGGCCGTGATCCTGACCAGAACCTTTATCCAGACGGCCAATGTTCGGGCTCAGGAGGCCGTCTGGGCGGCAAATCACGATATCATCAGGGGCTACAGGCGTATCGAGGTGCTGGATACGAGAATCTGCATGGCGTGCGCTCTGGCCGACGGGGCCGTGTACGGCGTGGACGAGGAACGCCCGCCGCTTCCGGCGCATCCCGGTTGCCGTGGAATGTGGCTGCCGGTGGTCAAAACCTGGAGGGAGCTGGGCCTGGATCTTGACGACACGCGCGAACACGTCCGCCAATGGGCCATACGGGAGCCCGGCTCCATCGGCGCGGGCGGGCGGAAGCTGGAGAATTTCGGCAAGACGACGGAAAACTATTCCGGCTGGTGGCGGTCGCTTTCGCCGGAAGACAGGGACCGCACGCCCATCGGCCCGGCGCGGCGGAAACTGCTTGAATCCGGCGCGGTCCAATGGGATGATCTGTGGGACCGGAAGACCGGCCTGCCAAGGACTCTGGCGGAGGTGGGATACCATACTTCCGGGAAAAATATTTATGAAGAAGCAAAGAGCGGCGGCAGGCATGCCAATTTTCTTAAAAACTATTCAGCGTTGGGCGAAAAGAATATAGTCAGAGGAATTTCATCTATTGAAAGGCAGCTTGCCAACCATGCGAAAAAGATTGAAAATCCTCATATTGGAGCACAAAATTATGACGCGCTTGACCCCAGGGAACAAAAAGGCCTGGTACGAAAATGGCGGCATGATATGGAGCGTCAGCGGGCTCAGACATATATTTTAAGAAAAATTCTTGAAGAAAGGACCAAATAGATGAGTTGTGAAGAATACAAGCTCCTGATTATTCAGGCTGTATATGTTTTGAAAAAACAGCTTGAAGATGAAGAATTGTCTTTCAGCGAAAGATTGAACCCTATGCAGGCATTGAACGCCATAAAGGAACAAGCCGAGGCTCTTGATATTCCCCTCTCCGAGATCGACCTCGAAGGCTACGACATTGACGCCCTCCTGCAAAAGCGGCCGGATGAAAAGAAATAACCCCAGGTCGGGCACGCCCGACATGCGCCGCCTTCGGTCATTCCGGAGGCGGCTTTTTTGTGGCTTTTTGCGGTTTTCGGCAAAACCGAAAAACCCTGTCAACCCCCCTTTTGGC
>APFI01000166.1 GCA_000403945.1 Desulfovibrio sp. Dsv1 | reverse complement strand
CGGGATTTGGTAGCAATCTCGGCAAAACCTCAAAAAGGTGTGGTACGCTTTCGCCAAAATTGTGCGGGGATCTGTCCCGTGTTTCGGCGAGAGCCATAACCACGAACTCCTGAAGGATTTTCACATGAAGCTGAAGCTGGACGAAAAGGGCCAGGTGGCGCTTGAAAACGGCCTGCCCGTGTGGGTGGCCGACGACGGCAAGGAAATCGCCTACGATGTGCCCAAACTGGTCGAGGACATGAAGCGCGTCAACGGCGAATCCGCCGGGCGGCGCAAGGACATTGACGCACTCAACGAGAAGTTGAAGGTGTTTGATGGCATCGACCCCGCGAAATACCGGGAAATGGAAGAAAAGCTGACGTCCATTGACCAGGGCAGGCTCATCGAGGCTGGCAAGGTGGAAGAGCTTAAAGCGAATATTGCCAAGGGCTACGATCAGCGCATTTCCGAGATGCAGAAAGCCGCCGCCGATGCCGAGGCCAAGCACAAGTCCGAGATGGACACGGTGCAGGGCCGCATTCGCAACATGGCGGTGCGCGGGCTTTTTGAACGGTCCGAATTCCTGCGGGAAAAAACCGTGCTGCCCCCTGAAATCGCTTTCGCCAGTTTCGGCCAGAACTTCACAGTGGAAGAAGACGGCGACGGCTACAAAATTTCGGCCAGCCTTAACGGCCAGCCCATTCTCAGCCGCGCCAAGCCCGGCGAAATCGCCTCCCCCGAAGAAGCGCTGGAAGCCATCATTGACGCCTATCAGATGAAAGACCGCATCCTGAAATCACCAGGCGGCGGCGCGGGCACACAGGGCGGCAGCGGCGGCGGCGCGGGCGGAAAAACCATGCTCCGGGCGGATTTTGAAAAACTTGCCCCTGCCGACCAGATGGCCTTTATCTACAAAGGCGACGGTCGCGTTGTGGATTAAACACGAGGTGAAAAAACATGCCCACTTCCAACAGCCTCACCGGGATTATTCCCACTCTGTACACCGCGCTTAATGTCGTGTCTCGCGAGATGGTCGGCTTTGTCCTGGCGGTCGCGCGCGACGCCAAAGCGGACCGCGCCGCGCTGGGCCAGATTGTGCGCTCTCCCATCGGCGAGGCCGGAGAGCTGGAAGATATCGTTCCCGGCCAGCAGCCCGCCAATTCCGGCGGCACGACCACTGAATATGTGGATGTGAAGATCACCAAATCCAAAGCCGCGCCCATTTTGTGGTCCGGCGAGGAGCGGCTGTCCGTCAGCGAGTTCGGGTCCTACAACATCATCCTTGCGGACCAATTCGCCGACGGCCTGCGCAAGCTGGTGAACGAGGTGGAAAAGGACCTGGCCCTTGAAGCGACAGTTGGCGCTTCCCGTGCGTTCGGCACAGCCGGAACGGCGCCCTTCGGCACGGCGGGCGACCTTTCCGACTTTGCCGGGGTCGCCAAGATTCTTGACGACAACGGATGCCCCACGACGAATCGCCAGCTTGTGCTCAACAGCGCGGCCATGGGCAACTTGCGCGGCAAGCAATCCGTGCTGTTCAAGGTCAACGAGGCCGGGACCAACGACATGCTGCGCGACGGCATGACGGACCGCGTGCAGAATTTCGCCCTGCGCTATTCCGCCGGGTTCAAGACCCATGAAAAGGGTTCCGGCAATGGCTATATGTCCAATCTGGACGCCGGTTTTGCGCCCGGTGCTTCGACTGTCGCCCTGGACACCGGCTCCGGGGATATCCTGCCCGGCGACGTTGTGACCTTTGCTGATGATCCCAACAAGTACGTTGTTGGGACAAAATTGGCCGCCGGAAGCCTGCTCTTGAACAAGCCCGGCCTGCTTGTGGCGCTTGCCAACGACAAGTCTGTAACTGTGGGCGACAGTTACACGGCCAACGCGGCCTTTGCCCGTTCGGCCATAATTCTTGCTTCCCGCGCCCCGGCCCTCCCGGATGGCGGCGATTCGGCGGACGACGCCATGACGTTGACGGACCCGGTTTCCGGCCTGTCTTTCGAGGTCCGCGTCTATCGCCAGTATCGGCAGGTCAAATACGAGGTCTGCCTGGCCTGGGGCGTGAAGGCCGTGAAGAGCGAACATATCGCCCTGCTGCTGGGCTAGGAGGCGTCATGCAAATCGTGAAGATGGCGCGCGAAGCTCCGATGGTCCCAGGCGGCCCTGTGACCGCCGACGTGCATCCCGACGAAGTCGAGGCGTGGAAGCTGCACGGGTGGGTTCTGCTTCCTGGTGATACTTCCACCAGGTTCAAGGGCAAAACGAAAGCCGCCGATGCGGCTGACGGCGATACCTCCGCGCCGTAGTTCTGAGCTTGCCCACGGGCGGGGGCCGCGACCCCCGCCCGGACTCAAGCGCGGAACTTGGCTGCAAGGAGAATGGGAATTCATGGACTATTTGCCGGTGAAAGTTGAGGGCTGCAACGTCTCGGACAGCAAGTTCAAGGACGGCAAGAAGGTCTGGCTCGTTACCAGTCTGTTTGAGCGTGGCGCGTCCGGCCGGATACAAAAAACCTTCCGCCGTCGGGCGCTGCAACGTGCCGGAAACATCTTCCAGCGCGACGAACACTTGCTGTTTCTTCGAACTTGCGACTGTGGGGCAACGTCTTTCAGCCATGTTTCTGTCCTCTTTTTTAATTGCTTGCCCAGGTTCGCCACGGAAGCGTGACCAGCAGGGCAATACGTTTGTCCGGAGTTTCTCCGGCGTTCGTGGTATATGGGTGATCGCAGTACACGGCGCCGCCTGCCGGGAGTTCCAAAGTGTCGGCGCTGTACCGCGAAAAATGGTCTTCAACAGCCTGTGCGGCGTCCCAGTGCTCTTTTTGGCTGGTTCCTTTGGGCGCGGACAGCGTGACCAGGAACAGACCGTTGCGCACGGCCAGCCCGCCCGCGCCCGCCCGGTGTCTTTCGGCGTGTCCAGTACCAATTGCCCGTATTCGGACAATACGGCCGCGACGACGGAAGTTCTCGCAAACCCCGCATGCGCTTCTGCCACCTGATGGAGCGTTTCCCGGAGTTCTTTGACCGTCTTGCAATTCTTCCGGTCAAGCCCGGCGATACGCCTTTTCCAGTATTCCGGATCAGACCTCGGCGCAGGATGTCCGTTCCCCATCACACTACCGTCCCGGCGTCTTGCACGCCGAATTTGTACAGGATCACGGTCTCAGCGGGAGCTACAGGGCGTATTTCGGTGATGTCCCACTCATGGCCACCGAACCGCAGCTTGTGCGCCGTGGTCGGTTCTTCGCCGTCCGTGGCGTCAGCCGGGGCCAGCACTACCATGCTCACACCCTGGAACGCGCCGGACTGCACCTCTTCTTTCGCAGGTTGAGTCTTCACGCCGTGAAAGTCCGTGATTGTTTCCACTGGCGCATGGGGCAGACCCGTTTCGGGGTCAAAGCCCCCTCCTTCGTCTTGCACGATGCGGACAAAGCGCATAGGCATGCCCTTGGCAATCAGCCTTGCTTTCGCCTTGACGGCTATGGCGGCGTAATCACCCACGCTTCACCCCCTCCCCGCTTCAACGATTCGCGCACCGCCCTTCTTCCCTGGCACCACGGCCAGAAACGCGGCCACAAGGCCAGACACCGCCGGGAAATACGTTTCGACGGGGGCGCCTTCGGCATAGGTGTAGCTGTCGCTCCTGCTGTCGCCGCCAATCACGTCAATGCCGCCCTCGGTGGCGCTGTGGGATTCAGCGATCACTTTGCCCCCACGCTCCACCGGGGCCAGTGGGTTGGTCCCGCCGTAGATCAGCGCGGCAAGTTCGGCCTGCGCCAGCCCCACGGCTCTGGGCACGATGTTGGTCGGCAGTACCGCGCCGTTATCACTGCCTGGCTGCGGCACGCCCACACGTGGCCATGCCATTGTGCGCCGCCAGTCCACAGATTGCCCATGCCATTGCAAGGTGTTGAGGTAATCGGCGGCCCGGAGCAGGGCGGATTCCTTGGAGGACACCGTCGCCGGATCGGGAACGGCCGGATCGTTCGCGCTCTCGCCTGGCGTCTCCGGCGTCGCGGGCCACAGGCCGCGCGGCACAAGCCAGTCGTCGGCCGCTTTCAGATCGGCATAGACGTTGGCCCCTTCGGGCATGCTGCCGTCTTCAACAATCAGTGTCGGCATCAATCCTCCACATAATCCGGTGCGGGCGTCGTTTCGAATCGAACCGCCTTGATGGTTTCACGACCCTCCAGCAAAGCCTTTGCCACGCGGTGCCATCCATCCATGATGAAACCTTCCTCGTCCATTATTATGGGATGATCGAGATTGGCTTCCCGCACGCGCTTCATATGCTTGGCG
>APFI01000165.1 GCA_000403945.1 Desulfovibrio sp. Dsv1 | reverse complement strand
TGCTTATTGGATACGTCCATACACACGACGGGATAGTCTGTGCCATACGGCAAATGATAAAAGCAGAGAACGTCCTTCATTGCTGCTACAAAGGCCGCATTTTGTTGTGGTGGGATTTTCCAATATTTGCTGCGGTGAGGTTCAAGTTCGCCTTTTTTTAAATACGTTGTGCAGTCATGTGGGAAACTGAAGGTGCAAAATTAAGCTCCACTGCCTTGTCGGCAAGAAGTCTTACGGTCCACCGGGCGTGGCCTTCCAGGGCTTCAGAACAGGCAAGAGCTGTCAAACGGGCA
>APFI01000164.1 GCA_000403945.1 Desulfovibrio sp. Dsv1 | reverse complement strand
CGGCATCTCCCCTTTCCTGCGTTCCAGAGCAGCCTTAATCCCTTCTTCAACAAAGCGTTTTTTTACATGTTCTATGGTTCGTGAAGTTACTCCCAGCGCTTCGACAACTCCAGCAACTGTCCATGCCGGGCCATGCTGGCCAGAGCCACAAAGCAATAACATTCTGGCATTAATAAAATTTTTCGACCCAGTTTTGCCATTACGTGTTAATGCTTCAAGCTCAACGCGTTCGGAATCCGACAATGTAAGCCTGTATCTGGGAGCCATGACAACCTCACTTGGTTGTCATGATTATACTTCATTTTTTAAAAATACAAAAATTTAAATGTGATATAGTACTAGGGGCTTTCATCAGTGTAGCAACAAGGCCTTGCCGTCCCGCCGAGGCGACAGCACTTCCCCTACTTCACAGGCCAGATCTCCGCCAGCCTCCAGCATGGCGCGCGCCGCGCCCAGCAGGTCTGGCGACACGGCCAGCAGCAGACCGCCTGAGGTCTGAGCGTCAAACACCACACTTTCCAGAGATTCGTCCACGTCTGTTTCCACTAGTGTGGAGCAAATCCAGTGCTTGCGATTCAAATGACTACCTGCGGGAATCAGACCGTCGCGCGCATAGGCGAGCACGCGCGGCAGTAACGGCAGGGACGCCGTATCCAGAGCCACGCAGACCTCCGAGGCCAAGGCCATTTCCAAGGCATGGCCGCCCAGCCCAAAGCCGGTGATGTCTGTGGCCGCAGACAGCTGGAATTCGCGTATGACCGCACCGCCCACCTTATTCAGGCGGCCGCAGCAACGAACCAGTTCCGTCTCGCTTTCAGCAGCGCCCTCCCAACGGGCCTTGACCGCTGTGGCCAAAATGCCGGTGCCCAAAGCTTTGGTCAGCAGTAGGCGCTGGCCCGGCCGCAGACCGCTGTTGACCGCCATATGGGCGGGATCGATAATGCCGGTCACAGCCAAGCCGTACTTCAATTCGTCATCCTGCACGGTATGGCCGCCAGCCAGCACGGCTCCAGCTTCCAGCAGAGCGGACTGGCCGCCGCGCAAAATGTCGCTGAGAATATGCTCGGGATCGTTCTCGGCCAGAGTCTGGGGAAAACAGGCCACGTTCATGGCACACCAAGGCTCGCCGCCCATCGCGTAGATGTCTGACAGAGCGTTGGCCGCCGCGATGCGCCCAAAGGCAAAGGCGTCGTTGACGATGGGCGCAAGGATATCCACCGTCTGCACCAACGCCTTGCCCTCCGGAACCGCTAGCACCACCGCGTCCTCATTACGGGCACGGCCCGCCAGCACCCTGCCCTCCAGCTCTGGCGCTGTTTTGGAAGCGAGGCCACGCAAAAGTCGCTCCAAGGCCCCTGGAGCCATCTTGGCCGCTCAGCCGGCGGCGCGGGCCTTTTCCAGCAATCTCATGGTATCACTCCGTTGCGGGCACACAAGCCCGACGTGGATTCATAAACAAAAAAGGAGCCCAAAGACTCCCTTTTATAAAAACTGCTGCACTTTCGCCCTACTGGGCGGCGCTTTCTTCCTGCGTGGCCCCTTCTTTTTCAACGTTGGGCTTGCGAATACGCTTGGCCTTGGCCAGCGCTTCATCAGCGGCGTCCTTGCCGCCCTTGGTGTCAGCGAGCTGCTCAGCTACATGGGACAGCTCAATGACAGCCATGGGAGCGTTGTCGCCCTTGCGCGGCATGGCCAGTTTGAGCACACGGGTATAGCCCCCGGGCACATCGGCGAACAACGGGCCGATTTCATCAAACAGACGCTTGACCAGAGCGTGATCGTTCAGTACCCGGTAGGCCAGACGACGGGAGTGCAAATCGTCGCGTTTGGCCAGTGTAATCAGGGGTTCCACCACTCGGCGCAATTCTTTGGCCTTCATCTCCGTGGTGTGGATTTTGCCGTGAATCAGCAGCGCTTTGGCGAGATTGTACAACAGGGCCTTACGGTGTGCGGGCGTGCGCGAGAGTTTCCTGCCGGAATTGCTATGCCTCATTTTGCTGCTTCCTTTTCCATTCCTGATAATTCTTGTCGAAGGCGTCGACCTTCATGCCGAAGTCAAGGCCCATATCTAAAAGAACGCTTTTGATTTCATCCAGCGACTTGCGACCGAAATTCTTGGTTTTGAGCATTTCGGCCTCGGAACGCTGCACCAACTCGCCCACAAGGGCAATGTTGGCGCTACGCAGACAGTTGGTGGCGCGCACCGAGAGTTCGAGATCGTCAATGTTCTTGAAAAGATGCTCGTTCACCTCGCCGCCGTCGCTACTGCCCAGACGCATATCGCCGGAAACGCGTTCATCAAAATTGATAAAGACCGAAATCTGGTCCTTGATGATCTTGGCGCTGTAGGCAATAGCATCTTCAGGCGTAAGCGAACCGTCGGTCCAGACTTCCAGCAGCAGACGGTCATAGTTTGTCATCTGGCCCACACGGGCCTGCTCCACCGTATAGGCCACCTTGCGCACCGGTGAAAAGCTGGAGTCCAGCTTGATCATGCCAATTTCCTCGGACAGCCCCTCATGCATGTCGGCGGGCACATACCCCTTACCCATACGCGCCTCCAGTTCCATCTCCAGCGGAGTGTCCTCAGTGAGGGTGGCGATGTGCAACTCGGGGTTGAGCACCTCCACATGCTGGTTGGCTTGGATCTGGGCGGCGGTTACAAGGCCCTTCCGGTCCACACGCAGGGTCAGCCGCTGGGGCTCGTCCGTGTCCATGCGCAGACGGACCTGCTTGAGGTTGAGGATGACGTCGGTCACGTCTTCCAAAACGCCGTGAATGGTCGTGAACTCATGTTGCACGCCGGTGATATTCACTGAGACAAAGGCCGCCCCTTGCAGGGAGGCCAGAAGAACGCGCCGCATGGCGTTACCAATGGTGGTGCCGTAACCCCGCTCCAAAGGTTCGCAAATAAACTTGCCGTGCGTGCCGCTGGCCGTCTCTTCCTCACGCAAAATCTGGTCGGGCCTCACGAGCTCCGACCAGTTGCGCGCGTTAATAAGGCGTTCGCCTTGTTTAATTAACATGCGCCCCCCGCTTATTTCGAGTAAAGTTCGACAATCAACTGCTCGTTGACGGGGAACTGAATATCATCGCGCTGCGGCAAGGCTTTTACGGTACCCTTGAAAGCGGATCCATCGGCTTCAAGCCAACCAGGGCAGCCGCGACGGGCGATCACTTCCTGGGCTTCAGCCAAGACAGGAATTTTACGTTTTTTTTCGGGCACTTCCAAGATATCGCCCACCCGCACCTGCAAGGAGGGAATGGTGACCTTATGACCGTTCAGCGTAAAGATACCGTGACGCACCAGCTGGCGAGCCTGGTTGCGGGAGTTAGCAAAGCCCAGACGGTAGACCACGTTGTCCAGCCGACGCTCCAGAATAACCAGTAGATTGGTGCCGGTGACACCCTTCTGCATTTCGGCTTTTTCAAAGTAGCTGTGGAACTGGCGTTCCAGCACGCCGTAAGCGCGGCGGGCCTTCTGCTTCTCCCGCAACTGCACTGCGTATTCGCTGACCTTCTTGCGCGCGCGGCCGTGCTGGCCAGGGGCGTAAGGACGGCGTTCATGGGCGCATTTGTCGGTAAAACAACGGTCCCCCTTCAGAAAGAGTTTGCAACCCTCGCGGCGGCACATGCGGCATTTGGCTTCAGTATATTTGGCCATGAATAAGTCCTCTTCGTTTGTACGGCGTTGCTCGCGGCAGCGTAAAACTAAACGCGGCGGCGCTTGGGCGGCCGGCATCCGTTATGCGGGATGGGCGTCACGTCACGGATGAAGGCCACCCGGAAACCCACGGCGGCAATAGCGCGCATGGCGGCCTCACGGCCGGAGCCGGGTCCCTTCACATAAACGCCCACAGTCCGCATACCGTTGTCCTGCGCCTTGCGGGCGGCGGTTTCAGCGGCCACCTGGGCGGCGAAAGGCGTGGACTTGCGCGAGCCCTTGAAGCCGCTCTGCCCCGAAGATGCCCAAGAAACGGCATTGCCGCGCGTGTCCGTAAAGGTGATGATGGTATTGTTGAACGAAGCCTGAATGTGGGCAATGCCCACAAGCACGTTCTTCTTTTCCTTTTTCTTGACCGCTTTCTTGGGTCTGGCCATGATTATCCCTCAATCTGGCTAAAAAACGAGTAAATGAGCACGCCTACTTTTTCTTGCCCACAGCGCCGCGGCGCGGCCCCTTGCGGGTGCGCGCGTTGGTGTGGGTGCGCTGGCCGCGCACGGGCAGACCGCGACGATGACGCAGCCCACGGAAGCATCCGATATCCATCAGCCGCTTGATATTGCCCGAAATCTCGCGGCGCAGATCGCCTTCCACCTTGTAATTCTGTTCGAGCTCCTTACGGATCTCGTTCACTTCGTCAGCGGAAAGTTCATCAATATTGCGCTCCCAGTTGACGCCGGTGGTGTCAAGGATCTTCAGGGCCGTTGTGCGGCCGATGCCGTAAATGTAGGTAAGCGCAATGTCCACCCGTTTGCCGCGCGGCAAATCAACACCTGCTATTCTCGCCACAACATGCCTCCTGCCCTAGCCCTGGCGCTGCTTGTGCCGGGGGTTTTCGCAGATAACTCGAAGCACTCCCTTGCGCCGGATCATTTTGCACTTGGGGCATATTTTCTTGACGGAAGGTCTGACTTTCATCACATATCTCCACTGATAGCCCGTTTGGCCGTTGTGACGGCCCGTCTGACGGCCCCAGCTATTTCGGGGCGTGAACAGACATTTTTATTTATATTTGCCTATTCTGTCAACCATCAATTGTGTGCCGGTTCAAGCCTTGATCCGAAATGCTCAGGATTCTCGGCCCTTGCGGGGTGATCGCCACGCTGTGTTCAAAGTGCGCGGCCCATAGGCCGTCACGGGTTACAGCGGTCCATTTGTCGTCCAAGATATCCACTTCATAGGTTCCGGCCGTCACCATAGGTTCAATGGCGATGACCATCCCGTTTTGCAGGGTCAGCCCATGCATGCCGGGCTTGAAGTTGGGCACCTCCGGCTTTTCGTGCATCTTCGCGCCCACGCCGTGGCCCACGAAACGACGCACCACATTGAAACCGGCGGCCTCCACATAGTCCTGCACGGCAGTACCAATGGCATAGACATCGTTACCGGCCCGAGCCTGTTCAATGCCCACGTAAAGACTTTCCTCGGTCACGCGCATCAGCCGCCGGGCCTCGTCGCTCACCTGCCCCACAGGGTAGGTGCGTGCGGCATCCCCCACAAAGCCTTCGTAAACCACACCCATGTCAACGCTGATGATATCCCCCTCTTGGAGCATCCGCGCGGAGGGAAAACCGTGCACCACCTGCTCGTTGACCGAGCAGCAGATGGCGAAGGGATAGCCGTAATAACCGAGAAAAGCCGGTTTCACCTTGTAATCGGCGCACATATCGCGCGCCAGTTCTTCCAAGCGCATGGTAGGCAAACCGGGTGCCACTATATCGCCCACTGCGTCCAGTATATTGGCGACCATGCGGTTGGCTTCCCGCAGGCAGCCCACTTCCCGTTCATTTTTGATGAATGCGCCGTGATATTTCTTCATTGCCCTTGTCCCGCGCTTATGCCTTTCCGCCCTTGCGCGCCTTCTGCATCAAGCCCCGGTACTGGTTTGAGATCATGTGCGATTCAACCTGATTCATAAAGTCCATGGCCACGCCCACAAGAATCAGCAGACTGGTCCCGCCGAAGTAGAAAGGCACGTTGAAGTTGCTGATCAGAAGCATGGGCAGCAGGCAGACGATGGAGATGTACATCGCACCCGAAAGGGTCATCCGTGAAAGCACAGTGTCAATGTATTCTTGGGTCTTTTCGCCCGGACGGATGCCGGGGATGAAGCCGCCGGCCTTTTTCAGATTTTCGGACATATCCTTGGGATCAAAAATGATGGCCGTGTAGAAATAGCAGAAGAAGAACATCAGGGCCACATAGATGACATTGTACAGGAAACCGTGAGGCGAAAAGAGTTCCGCCGCATGCTTCACATACTCGTTGGTGGAAAACTGTCCGATCGTGGCCGGAAAGAGTAACAATGAGGATGCGAAAATGGGTGGAATAACGCCCGCAGTGTTCAGGCGCAGGGGCAGATGCGAATTTTGCCCGCCGAACATTTTACGGCCCACCTGACGTTTGGCGTAACTGATGGGAATACGCCGCTGCGCCCGTTCCACAAAGACGATGCAGACCGTCACCGCCGCCATGAAGGCCAAGATGACGATGGCCATGAAGATGCTCATATCACCGGCTTCAATCAGGGCCACGGACTGGATGACGCCGCGCGGGATACCCACCACGATGCCGCAGAAGATAATCAACGAAATGCCGTTGCCGATGCCGCGCTCGGTGATCTGTTCACCCAGCCACATGACCAGCACCGAACCGGCGGTGAAGGTCGCCATGGTCACCAGACGGAAATGCCAACCCGGATTGAGCACAATAGGCGTGCCCGCCGGACTGGTCATATTCTCCAGTCCAACGGCAATGCCCAGTCCCTGCACCAGTGTAATCAGCACGGTGAGGTAGCGGGTGTACTGGGTGATCTTGCGGCGGCCCGTCTGCCCTTCTTCCTTGGCCATACGCTTGACGTCCGGGCTGACCACCTGCAAAAGCTGCATGATGATGGACGCCGAGATGTACGGCATGACGCCCAGTGCGAACACGGAAACATTGCGCAGGCCGCCACCCGAGAACATGTCGAAGAGACTGAACAGGGTGCCGGACATGCTTTCAAAAAAAGAAGCCAAGGCTGCGGCATCCACGCCGGGTACAGGCACATGAACGCCGATCCGGTAGCAACACAAGATCAGGAAGGTCCAGCCCAAGCGTTTGGCTAGGGCGGGCTGGCCCGCCATATTGTTTGCCGATCCTACTGCCATAAAAAACTCGTTTGCGTTTGCGCGCCCAAGGGCACCGTATGCGCGTAAACGTCATAGTCCGCCGCGCGCGGCGGACTATGACGCCGCAATATTCCGTTCCGACCGCATACACGGCCCGGGATTATTCGGCCGCCGGGGCCGCTTCCAGCTCGGTGACTTCGCCCCCGGCTTGGCGGATTTTTTCCACAGCGGCCTGGCTGAACTTGTGAGCCTCCACCTGGAGGGCGGACTTCAGGTCACCATGCGAAAGGATCTTTACCGGCGCGCCCATACGGGCCAAGCCGCGGACGTAGATGTCGTCCAGCGTGATGCTGTCCTTGCCTTCAAATGCCTGGGTCAGCATATCCAGATTGATCACATCGTAGATTACCTTGAAGGGCGCGTTTTTGAAACCGTATTTGGGCAGACGGCGTTGCAGGGGCATCTGGCCGCCCTCAAAACCGGGACGTACGCCGCCGCCGGCACGGGCATTCTGGCCTTTGTGCCCCTTGCCGGACGTGCCGCCCAGCCCGGAGCCGCCGCCCCGGCCCACCCTGCGGCGGGTCTTACGCTCTTCCGGAAAAGGAAAAAGATTGTGCAATTGCATAGTATACTCCTCGCACGGCCGCTAGTCCACAACAGCCACAAGGTGAGAAACTTTGGCGATGATGCCCCGGATGGCCGGGGTGTCCTTGAACGTCTTGACCATCTCGCGACGCTTGAGGCCAAGAGAGTCCAGCAGGTTACGCTGATCCGGCGTAGTGCCGATGCGCGAGCGCATGAGTTTGACCTTGATCATGACTACTTCCTCGGGGCTTCCAACTTCTTGCCGCGCAGGACCGAAACATCCTCGGCGCTACGCAGGGAAACAAGCCCCTGTATGGTGGCGCGAAGCACGTTATGCGGGTTATTGGTGCCGATGGCCTTGGCCAGCACGTCGCGCACGCCCACTGCTTCCATCACGGCGCGCACAGCGCCGCCAGCGATGATGCCGGTACCTTCCGAAGCGGGTTTGAGCATAACGCGACCCGCGCCGAAACGGCCCAGCACTTCATAGGGCAGGGTTCCCTCGATCAGGGGCACCTGCACACGGTTCTTACGCGCGCGCTCGGTGGCCTTGCGCAGGGCTTCGGGCACTTCCTGGGCCTTGCCCAGACCAAAACCCACGCCGCCCTTGCCGTCGCCCACCACCACCAAGGCGCTGAAGCTGAAACGACGACCGCCCTTGACCACTTTGGCCACACGGTTGAGGGAAACGATCTTTTCGATTTCGCCCAGTTCGTTCTGCTGGGTTTCGCTATTGTTCGAGCTATCCTGACGCATATTAGAACTCCAAGCCGCCTTCGCGGGCACCGTCGGCTACGGCTTTGACGCGACCATGATAAATATATCCGTTGCGATCGAATACCACTTTGCTGATATTCTTTTCCTTGGCCAAGCGGGCGATTTCCTTGCCCACACGTTCGGCGCCGCTCATGTTGCAATGCATGCCTGGTTCGGTTTTGGACAGGCTCAGTGTGGAGGCGGACACCATGGTCACGCCTGCCAGATCGTTCACGATCTGGGCATAAATATGCAGGTTGGACCTGTAGACCACAAGACGCGGACGTTCAGCCGTGCCGTTGACCTTTTTGCGGATGCGAATCTTGCGGCGTTGACGGGATTCATTCTTGTTATAACTCATGACGTAGCCCCTACTTCTTGCCGCCGGACTTGCCCACCTTGCGGCGAATGGTCTCGGTCACGTACTTGATACCCTTGCCCTTGTAAGGTTCGGGCTTGCGGATGCGGCGGATCCTGGCGGCCATTTCGCCCACCAGTTCCTTGTCCAGACCGCTGATGGTCAACACCTGGCCTTCCACGGCGGCCTTGATGCCGGCGGGCATTTCCACCACAACGGGGTGGGAATAGCCCACGGCTAGCTCAATAATATTGCCCTTCACGGCCACGCGATAGCCCACGCCGATGACTTCCAGAGCCTTGGAAAAGCCCTTGGTCACGCCGTCAATACAGTTGGCCAGCAGCGTGCGGCGCAAACCGTGCTGCGAACGGCTTTCACGGGTTTCTTCAAGGCGGGTCAATGTCACATGTCCGTCAGCCAGCTCATACTTGAGCAGAGAGCAGACAGACGTGCTCAGCGAGCCCTTGGGGCCTTTCACCTCCACAACATCTGTTCCGATCTTGACTTCAACACCATTGGGAATGGGAATGGGCAGTTTACCTATGCGAGACATAACGCACCGCCTACCAGATTTCACACAGAAGTTCACCGCCCACTTTCTTCTCGTGGGCGGTCATGCCGTCCAGCACGCCGCTGGACGTGGACAGAATGCAAATGCCGAGGCCGTTCTGCACCTTGGGGATCTGACGCGAATTCACATACACCCGGCGGCCCGGGGTGCTCACGCGCTTCAGGCCCGAGATGACGGGTCTGCCCTTCAGATATTTGAGGGTGATGGTGATGGTACTGCCGGCCATGGCCACGTCCTCGACGTAACCTTCCTGCTTGAGGATGGCGGCTAACGATTCCTTCATCTTCGAGCGCGGCACATTCACTTCCTTGTGCAGGGCCAAATGTGCGTTGCGGATGCGGGTCAGCATATCCGCAATGGGGTCTGTCAACATCGAAAGCTCCTGAGAGATTATACGCGGGGTTGACGGCCCCATGCCGCCACTTCCCACAGGCACGGATCAGGCCGCGCCGCCCGGACGCGCCAGCGCCCGGAAATGCTTTACCAGCTCGACTTGCGCACGCCCGGCAGTTCGCCGCGCAGGGCCATGTTGCGGAAGCAGATACGGCAGATGCCGAACTGACGCAAAAAGGCGCGGGAGCGACCGCAGAGCGGGCAACGGTTATACGCGCGCGCACTGAACTTGGGCTTACGTTTGGCCTTCACTTCCAGCGAAGTACGGGACATACGGCAGACTCCTATTTACGGAACGGCATGCCCAACTGGTCCAGAAGAAACTTGCCTTCCTTGTCCGTGGCCGCCGAAGTAACAATGGTAATGTTCATGCCCTTGGGATTTTCCACATGGTCGATTTCCAGCTCGGGAAAGATGGTGTGTTCCTTGATACCCAAGGTGAAATTGCCGCGACCGTCAAATCCTCGGTCCGGAATACCCCGAAAGTCGCGCACCCTGGGCAGGGCGAAGTTCATGAGCTTGTCCAGAAAATCCCACATGCGGTCCTTGCGCAGGGTGACGCGGGCGCCGATGGGCATGCCTTCGCGCAGCTTGAAAGCGGCAATGGATTTCTTGGCACGGGTCACCACAGCTTTCTGGCCTGCAATAGCGGTCAGTTCCGCCACCGCTTCTTCCATGACCTTATTATTCTGAGTGGCGATGCCAAGGCCGATGTTCAGAGAGATTTTTTCAATTCCTGGCAACTGCATGGAAGAGGTGTAACTGAACTCCTTCTGCAACACCGGAATCACTTTCTCTCTATATATCTTTTCAAGGCGTGTCATCGTATCACCTTATTCCATGACTTCGTTGCACTTTTTGCAGAAGCGCACTTTCTTTTGCTTGTCTTCGGACTCGATGTATTTATAGCCCACCTTGGTGGCTTTGCCGCACGCCGAGCAGACCACCATGACGTTGGAGACATGGATGGGCATTTCCTTTTCCACGATGCCGCCGGGCCGCTGGGCATAGGGGTTGGGACGCATGTGGCGCTTGGCCATATTGGCCTTTTCCACCAGCACACGATCCTTCTTGCGCAGGATTTTGAGCACCTTGCCAATCTTGCCCGCGTCCTTGCCGGTGATCACCATCACCTTGTCGTCCTTGCGGATGCGATACATTTTCATGACGAGCTCCTAAAGCACTTCCGGGGCAAGGGAAATGATTTTCATAAAGTTCTGGGCGCGCAGCTCACGGGCCACAGGGCCGAAAATACGGGTCCCCACCGGCTCGCCCTGATTGGAGAGCAGCACGGCGGCATTGCCGTCGAACTTGATGTAGCTGCCGTCCATGCGCCGCACTTCCTTGGCAGTGCGCACGATGACTGCCTTCATCACGTCGCCCTTTTTTACCTTGCTGTGGGGCATGGCTTCCTTGACGGAAACCATGATGATGTCGCCCACCGAGGCGTAACGGCGGTGCGAACCGCCCAGCACCTTGATGCAGGCCACCTTTTTGGCGCCGGAATTGTCGGCCACCTGAAGCGTCGATTCTACCTGGATCATGGCACTACCCTACACGGCTTTTTCAATGATGGAGACCAGATGCCAGCGCTTGCTGCGCGACATGGGGCGGAACTCTACAATTGTGACCTTGTCGCCCATACCGCATTCGTTCATGGGATCATGAGCCGTGAACTTCTTGCGGCGCCTCACATACTTTTTGAGCAGAGGGTGCTTGACCAAGGTCTCAACGCGCACGACAATGGTTTTGTCGTTCTTGTCGCTCACCACAATGCCGGTCAGCGTTCTGCCCTTGCGTTCTTCCAGAGCTTGCATTTTCAGGCCCTCTGTTCTTTTTCGTTCAACACGGTCTTGATGCGCGCCACATGCTTCCGCATGGCTTTCAGCTCGGAAGTCTTTTCAAGCTGCGCTGCGGCATGCTTGAAGCGGGCGTTCATCAGTTCCTGCCGTTGCTCGGCCAGCTTGCCGCGCAGCTCTTCCGCGCTCATATCGCGCAGAACCTTGGCGGGGTCGCGGACGGCCCTGTCATTTTTCTTCTTGGCAGCCATTAAAAGCCCTCCCTCACCACGATCACGGTCTTGACGGGCAGCTTGTGCGCGGCGCGGGTCAGCGCCTCGCGAGCCAGTTCAAGGCTGACACCCTTGATTTCATAGAGCACGCGGCCGGGTTTGACCGGAGCGCACCAACCCACCGGGGCGCCCTTGCCGGAACCCTGACGGGTTTCCAGAGGTTTGGCGGTGACCGGACGATCAGGGAAAATGCGGATCCAGACTTTGCCGCCGCGCTTGATGTGGCGCATCATGGCGATACGGGCGGCCTCAATCTGCTGGCCGGACAGATGTCCGTGCTGCACGGCTTTCAGGCCGATATCGCCGAAGGCAATGGCGGCGCCGCGCGTAGCCAGCCCGCGCAGACGGCCTTTTTGCCATTTGCGGAATTTAACTTTCTTGGGGGCAAACATTATTGTTCAACCTCTTTGTCAAGAATTTCACCCTTGTAGATCCACACTTTGACACCGATGATGCCATAGGTGGTACGCGCCTCGGCAAAACCGTAGTCAATGTCGGCGCGCAGGGTCTGCAAGGGCACGCGGCCGTCGCGGTACCATTCGGTACGAGCGATTTCGGCCCCGGCCAGACGGCCGGCGCAGGTCACCTTGATGCCTTCGCCGCCGAATTTGCGGGCCGTGGACACGGTGCGCTTCATGGCCCGCCGGAAGGCCACGCGGCGCTCCAGCTGCTGGGCGATGTTTTCGGCCACAATCTGGGCATCCACTTCGGGACGGCGAATTTCATTCACTTCCAGGGAGAATTCGCGCCCGAATTTCTGGCGCAAATCCTCACGCAATTTTTCAATTTCTACGCCTTTACGGCCGATGACGATACCGGGGCGGGCCGTGGAAAGGATCAGGCGCACTTTGCCGCCGGCGCGTTCGATTTCGATCTTGGCAAGCCCTGCATGATAGAGGAGTTTTTTGACGAACGCGCGGATCTTGCTGTCTTCGTAGACAAAGGCAGGATATTCCTTCTTGCTGAACCAGCGGGACTGCCAGTTCTTGTTATACCCAAGCCGGAAGCCGAACGGATGTACTTTCTGACCCATAGCCTATTCCTGCCCTTCTGCGAGTATGACGGTGATGTGGCTGGTGCGCTTGTGAATCTTGCTGGCCCGGCCCTGAGCACGGGGCATGAAGCGCTTCCAAGAAGGGCCCTCGTTGACCACGATTTCCTTCACCACCATGGCATCCACGTCCACGCCGCCCAGCTGCGAGGCATTGGTCAGCGCGCTTTTGAGCACGCCGAAGAGCACGCCTGCGGGCTTGTTGGGGGTGAAGCGCAGAAGATTCATGGCTTCCTCAACCCCGAGGCCCCGCACGTTCTTGGCCACAAGCCGGGTCTTGCGCGGCGAAACGCGCTGGAACTTCGCAATAGCTTTCGATTCCATAATGTTACCCTACTTCTTGCCGGCCTTGGCCTTTTTGTCGGCGGCGTGCCCATGGAAGGTGCGGGTGGGCGAAAACTCGCCCAGCTTGTGACCCACCATATTTTCTGTGACGAACACCGGCACAAATTTCTTGCCATTATGCACCGCAAAAGTCAGCCCCACCATCTCCGGCAGGATGGTCGAGCGGCGCGACCAAGTCTTGAGCACGCGGCGGTCGCTGTTGGCCACCGCGCTATCGACCTTTTTCATCAAATGACCGTCCACGAACGGCCCTTTTTTCAATGATCTCGGCATGATCTACTCCTACTTCTGGCCGCGGCGTTTGATGATCAGCCGGGAAGAGGCTTTCTTTTTGTCACGGGTCTTATAACCCTTGGCGGACATACCCCACGGCGACACAGGATGGCGGCCGCCAGAGCTTCTGCCTTCACCGCCGCCCAGCGGATGGTCAATGGGATTCATGGCCACGCCGCGCACCCGGGGGCGACGGCCCAGCCAGCGGTTGCGGCCGGCTTTGCCCAGCGAGATGTTTTCGTGGTGGATGTTGCCCACTTGCCCCACAGTCGCCACGCAGGATGCCAGCACCTTGCGCACTTCGCCCGAGGGCAGGCGCAGCAGTGCGTATTTGCCTTCCTTGGCCACAAGCTGGGCATATGTGCCGGCGGCGCGGCAGAGCTGACCGCCTTTGCCGGGGTAAAGCTCCACATTGTGGATCACTGTACCCACAGGGATGCGGGCCATTTCCAGCGCGTTGCCGGGTTTGATGTCGGCGCTTTCGCCGCTGCGCTTGTTGACGCCGCTCATCACCACGTCGCCCTGGTTCAGACCCACGGGCGCAAGGATGTAGCGCTTTTCGCCATCCGCATAGTGCAGCAGCGCGATACGGGCCGTACGGTTGGGATCATATTCAATGTGTGCCACAGTGGCTTCAATACCGGTCTTGTCCCGCTTGAAGTCAATGATACGGTACAGTCGCTTGACGCCACCGCCGCGACGGCGACTGGTGACGCGGCCCCGGTTGTTGCGGCCGGCCTTCTTGGGCAGACCCTCGGTGAGCGACTTCTCAGGGCGCGTCCGGGTGATTTCCTCAAAGTCGGAAACCGTCTGGAAGCGACGCCCCGCGGAGGTCGGTTTCAGCTTACGGACAGCCATGATTACACTCCCTCGAAGAACTCGATTTTATCACCCTGGCGCAGCGTCACATACGCTTTCTTCCATCCGGGCTTGCGGCCCACCACGCGGCCCTGGCGCTCCCTCACGGAAGGGACGCGGCGCACCACGTTGACCGCTTCCACTTTCACGTCAAAAGCCTTTTCCACCGCATGCTTGATCTCAATCTTGTTGGCTTTGGGGTGGACATAAAAAGCCACCTGTTGCGCCTCATCCTTGAGCAGGGTCGTTTTTTCCGTCAGCAGGGGCTTGAGCAGAACATGAGTCGATTCCATCTCAGGCCCCCTTCTTTCCGGCAAAACGCGCATGAACAGGTTCCACTGCCCTTTCCAGAAGCACAAGCTGCTTGTGCTTGAGGACTTCCAGCACACTCAGGCGGTCGGGCGTGGTCAGGGTCAGGCCGGGGATGTTGCGGGCCGAACGGATCAGAGTTTCGTTGCCCTCGGGTGCCACGATGAGCGCCTTGCTAAGGCCGAGCACTCCGGCCGCCTTGGCAAAATGCTTGGTTTTGGCTTCGGGCAGCTCAATGTCCTTGACCACCAGCAGGTTTTTGCCAGCCAGACGACTCGACAGAGCCATCTTGAGGGCCAGAGCGCGCACTTTGCTGTTGACCTTGAAGCCGTAATCGCGCGGGCTGGGTCCGAAAATGATGGCACCGCCGCGCCACACGGGCGAGCGGTTGGAGCCGGATCGCGCCCGACCGGTGCCCTTCTGCTTCCAAGGCTTGACGCCGCCGCCGGAGACGAACGCCCGGGTCTTGGCATTATGCGTGCCCGCGCGTTTGGCCGCCATCTGGGCGCGCACCACGAGATTGAGGATTTCGGGCCTCACCTCGATTTCGAACACGTCGGAAGCCAGCGTCACTTCGCCGCTTTCCTGCTTGTTCTGGTCATATACTTTCACGGTAGCCATGTTGCTTCCCCTACTGCTTGCGGATCAGCACCAGCCCGCTCTTGGGGCCGGGCACGGAACCCTTGACCAAGATGACGTTGTCCTCGGGACGCACGCCCATGATCAGAAGGCCCATTTCCGTCACGGTTTCATTGCCCCAATGGCCTGCCATCTTACGCCCCTTGAAGACGCGGCCGGGGAAGGTGTTGTTACCTACCGAACCATTGTTGCGGTGCACCTTTTCGCAGCCGTGCGTATCTTTGGAGCCAGCGAAATTCCAGCGGCGCATACGGCCCTGGTAGCCCTTGCCCACACTCTTGCTGGTCACCTTAACCACCTCGCCGACGACAAAGATATCCACAGTGAGCTGCTGGCCGGGCTGCTGCTCGGGCGTGCCCGAAAGGCGGATTTCGCGCGTGTGGCGGAAAAGTCCGACGCCGGCCTTGGCGAAGTGGCCGCGCATGGCTTTGCCCACATGCTTTTCCTTGGCATCGGTCAGCGCAATCTGCAGAGCGTTGTAGCCGTCCTTTCCCACAGTCTTGACCTGTGTGACGGGGCAGGGCCCGGCCTCAATAACCGTCACGGCCACGGCGGTGCCGTCACCGGCGAAGATGCGGGTCATACCAAGCTTGCGACCCAAAATTCCCAATTTCTCAGCCATGACTGCCTCTCGCTAAAGCTTGATTTCCACGTCCACACCAGCGGGCAAGGAGAGCTTGCCCAGCGCGTCGACGGTCTGCTGCGTGGGTTCCAGGATATCCATAAGCCGCTTGTGGATGCGCATTTCAAACTGCTCACGGGACTTTTTGTCCACATGCACGGAGCGCTGAACGGTGTACTTATAAATGTTGGTGGGCAGGGGAATGGGCCCAGCCACACCGGCACCGGTATTGCGTGCCGTATCCACGATTTCCGCAACGGCCTTATCCAGAATGCGGTAATCGTAGGCTTTGAGCTTGATCCGAATGCGATCACTGCTAACAGTTGTCATTGTGCCTACTCCGTTTGCAAAAAACATCCCGCACAGCCACATGGCCCGACGCGGGCTCCTTCACAGCATTTGCAGACCATGAAGCATGGCCCGAAGCCCACCACACTCTAGTGACAGACGGAACGAGGCGCCGTAAGAGGCTGCGCGAAACGCGCGCATCACACCTGAAATCAGGAAGTCGGAAGACGATGGACGCTTGGGCATTCCGGTATCATCCGTGTGATGCTCCCCGGCGCAGCCCAAGCTTGGTCGCTGATGAAAACAGCGGCGCGGCGGTCCCGCAGGGTCACCAAATGGGAATTCTCCCCAACACCTTACAGCCCCGGGTCACGCCGGCTCTGGCCTACGTGGGGTCCGTCCTCGGGCTGGAACGGCTCGACATTGTCCGGCATTTGGTAACGCCTGCGAATGTCAAAACCCGTTACGGAAAGGAGCCATGTCGGCTCCGGTCGCTTTCGGGCGCAGCAGGACAGGCTCAACCTGCCCTTCCCTGCCGTCCAGGGATGCTTCGCTGGACAAGAATCCGTTGAAGCGGGAGTTAGCCTAGTCGAAAGATAGCTTGGCGTCAAGGCTTTTCAAAAATTTTTTCGGCGGGCAATACGCCGTATTTATAATCAGACCGGCGCATCGCTTGACAAGGCAAGGGGTGGTGTCTGCATATAATTAGGGGGCTGTCCCAGCCATGCCGAATGGGCCGGGATAGCTTAAGCACGAAAGACGAAGCGGGTTAAGCTCGCGACAACAGTCTGAATTGATAAAACCTTTTGTTGCCAAAGCCACCGCGCGCCGCTGGCGGGCTTGTCGGCGTTCATCGAAATGCCGCTCTGCCAGGTTATCGTTTTTCAGGTGAGACAGAAGCGGACGAAAGCTGTTTCGGTGGAGTCAGTAAAGGCGGGCGGGGAAGATGCGCAGATGGAAAAAATCGTCGTAGCTCGTCCGCCGAAACGCTACGGCAAGGTTTATACCGCAGTGATTCCCGATGCCCAAACCGGGACATTGAGGAGCGGATTGAACCT
>APFI01000163.1 GCA_000403945.1 Desulfovibrio sp. Dsv1 | reverse complement strand
CGGTATGCAATGCATCAGATGTCGGCGCGTTTTCATCCATGAGGCACTCAGGGATTTTTGCCTTGCGGGGCAATCATGTCAACGGGATGGAAAACTTTTGGGCCCATGCCGGGAGGCGTCCGCGCCGATTCAACGGAATCAGGCCGGATCATTTTTACTGGTCCCTGAAGGAGTGTGAGTGGCGCTTCAATGGAGGCGACCACAACAACCCGCTGACACGGTTGATTTATTGGGTTAGGCGGGCTGGACGCTAACCCTGGCCAGGACAGCCCCTTAATAAAAGCCATTGGTTGCATCTGATGCAGCCTGCCTTACCCATCCCGACTTTTCCGGCGGAAATTCAAGCGCGCTTCCACGTGGCACGACAATCCTTATATCCGACGCCGCTTGGGCACTTCCAAGACCTTCCACTTGGACAAACCGGACACTGCCACCGTGCGACTTGATGCAATTCCTGATGACCTCAACCGGGAATAAAGTCAACCGTCCTTGACCCGATTAGCGTACCGCAGTTAACTCCGAGGGCATGGACGGCCTGCGCCGGGCGAGCAAAAGTTTCAACGCTAGATGTAATGTTTCAGAGTCATGATTAGCTGAGAGGTAGTTCTCTGAACATTTTGAGGAGCATCTTTGTATCCTTTTGGCGAAGGTCCAAAAGCTTTCGAGCCCGTTGACGCAAGAGCGTCTGCCGGCAAACTCGTTGTCGCCGTGTTCGCCCCCGGAAGTGTTTCCGGCATCCCGAATCCACCAGGCCGTCATGACCGCGCCGGTCATCTGAATGGATAACACTTTCAAGCTCCACACGGCCACGGATTATCCTCCTGGAGTGTGGATCTTGGACAAATTCCGGCACGATTTCGGCATATACGCGTCCATTGCGCCCGAACAGGCCAAAAACAGTGGTTTTGCCGCGAGCGCCGCAGGCTCTGACACCCCTGACCCGCGTCGCCCCGAAAGCGGCTTTCATCCACTTCGGCTTCGCCGCTGACCGGCAATTCCGCC
>APFI01000162.1 GCA_000403945.1 Desulfovibrio sp. Dsv1 | reverse complement strand
CGTGGATGTGGACAATATTTATGAAGTGCCCCTCAAGTTCTATGAGGAAGGCTTTGACCAGAAAGTGGCTATCATGCTGCGTCTGCCCGCGCGCAACGCACATCTGGAGTCCTGGGAAAAGCTGGTCCACGACTGCGCCAATCCGCAGGATAAGGTGACCATCGCCATTGTGGGCAAGTATGTGAACCTGAAAGAGGCCTACAAGAGCCTGCACGAGGCCCTGATCCACGGCGGCGTGGCCAACCGGGTGGCCGTGGAACTGCGCTACGTCAATTCCGAAAACGTGACCGAGCAGAACGCGGCTGCGGTGTTCAAGGGCTGCGTCGGCATTCTGGTGCCCGGCGGCTTCGGCTATCGTGGCGTGGAAGGCAAGATCACAGCCATCCGTTATGCCCGCGAAAAGCGTGTGCCCTTCTTCGGCATCTGTCTTGGCATGCAGTGCGCGGTCATCGAGTTCGCCCGTCATGTGGCCGGCATGGAAGATGCCAATTCCGAAGAATTCAATCCCCTGTCCGACCACAAGGTCATTTACCTGATGACCGAGTGGTTCGACTTCCGCACCAAGAATGTGGAAAAGCGCGACGCCAGCAGCGACAAGGGCGGTACCATGCGCTTGGGCACCTATCCTTGCAAGGTGCAGCCCGGCACCAAGGCCCACGAAGCCTATAAAAAGGATATGGTGGATGAGCGGCACCGCCACCGCTACGAATTCAACAACGCCTTCAAGGAAATTCTGGGACGGAAGGGCATGGTCTTCAGCGGCACGGCCCCGGATGACTCCCTGGTGGAAATCATGGAGCTGTCCGACCATCCCTGGTTTTTGGGCTGTCAGTTCCATCCCGAGTTCAAGTCCCGCCCCATGGAGGCTCACCCCCTGTTCCGTGAATTCATCAAGGCGGCCAAAAGGCAATCCAAGGCCTGAGCGTGGAATTTTACACGGCTTGAAGCGCGAAAAGGGGAGGCATTCCACGTCCCTCTTCCGCGTGCTTGGGGCGGTGCCTTGTCGGCTGAGGAAAGACGGCGGGCGCGCCTGTCCCCGCATACACCCACAGCCTTCGGCTATTGCATAATTTTTCAACGTATGGCACAATTTTTGTAAAATAGGAAATCCGTTCAGACATTTCATTTCTTCAGCGCAAAAGAGCAGGCATGGCACTGGAACTTCATCAGCAATTGAAATTGGCCCAGCAGCTGGTTATGACGCCGCAACTGCAGCAGGCCATCAAACTACTTCAGCTTTCGCGCCTGGAGCTGCTGGAAACCGTGCAGCAGGAGATGCTGGACAATCCTTTTCTTGAAGAGTCTCCCGGTGATGACGTTGTCGATCCGCCCACCCAGAGCGAGCGCCGGGACGGCGTTGAAGAGGAAGTCTATGACAAGGAATTGGCCAAGGACGCCTCGTGGGAGGATTACCTCGGCGAGTTCGCCAGCACTCCCCGTCTGGTGCAGCCGCGCGAGTTTGAAGTGGCGGAAGAAATTTCTCCTCTGGAAGCCCGCTACGCCGCCAAGCCTACCCTGGAAGGCCATCTGCTCTGGCAGTTGCGCCTCTCCACGCTGACCGACACGCAGAAGGAAATCGGCGAGGTCATCATCGGCAATCTGGCTTCTTCCGGCTACTTGAAGGCCACGCTGGAAGAAATCGCGGAGATGACCAAATCCACGCCCGACGGGGTGCGGACCGTGCTGGAGCGGGTGCAGCTGTTCGATCCTATCGGCGTGGCCGCGCGCGATGCGCGCGAGTGCCTGCTGATCCAGCTGAAAAGCCTGAATTACGATCGCGATCCCATTTTGTTGGAGCTGGTCCAGTCCCACCTGGAGGATCTGGAAGCCAAGCGCTACAAGCCGCTGCTGCGCAAGTTCAAGCTGGATATGGAGGAACTCAAGGAATATCTGGACATCATCCAAAGCCTTGACCCGCTGCCCGGCGCGAGTTTCGGCGGCGGCGAGCCCGCCTACGTGAGCCCGGATGTCTTTGTCTACAAGATGGGCGATGAATTCATCATTCTGCTCAATGAGGACGGACTGCCGCAGTTGCAGCTTTCCTCGCTCTGCCACATGGACATGGGGCCTTCTTCGGACAAGGAAAAGGAATACTGCGCGGAAAAAATGCGTTCGGCCTCCTGGCTGATCAAGAGCCTGTATCAGCGCCAACGCACGCTGTACAAGGTGGCAGAGAGCATTGTGCGCCATCAGCAGCCTTTTTTCGAAGACGGCGTCACCAAGCTGGCCCCGTTGATCCTGAAAGACATCGCCGACGACATCGGCATGCATGAATCCACAGTCAGCCGGATCACCACCAATAAATATGTAGCCACACCCCACGGGATTTTCGAACTGAAGTTTTTTTTCAACAGCGGTCTTGAGCTGGATGACGGCAGTCAGGTCGGTTCGGAAAGCGTCAAGGCCCTGATCAAGAAATTCATCGCCGATGAGGACCCCAAGGCTCCCCTGAGCGACGAACGCATCGGCGAGATGCTCAAGGACCGCCTGAAAGTGAACATCGCCCGGCGTACGGTGGCCAAATACCGTACGGCGCTGGACATTCCCTCGTCATCACGGCGCAAGGAGCACTTTTGATCCCGCGGCGGTGCTTAGCAATCCCAAGGAGGAAACATGAATATCTCTTTCGCCTTCAAGAACTTCGAGGCCTCCGATCACCTGAAGAAGTATGCCCGCCGCCGCATGGAAAAGCTGGGGCGCTTTTACGGCAAGTCCGCCGGGTTGGAAGTGAACGTCGTGCTTGCGGTTGATAAGTTCCGCCATCGCTGCGAGGTGACCGTCAGCGGCGAAGGCCTGCATATCAACGCCACGGAGCAGACCTCCGATATGTATGCGGCCATCGACCTTGTGACCGACAAGGTGGAGGCCCAGATCAAGCGGCAGGTTTCCCGGGTCAAGGAGCAGCGCCGTAAGGCCCGCAACGCCGAGGTGGATGTCTTTACCTATAACCTGGAAGCCCAGCCCGAGGAAAACCAGACCGTGGTAGGCACGGACCGTTTCGCGCCCAAGCCGCTGCATCTGGATGAAGCGCTGATGCAGCTGGATTCCATCGGCGGCGAATTTCTGGTCTTTCTCAATGCCGAAAGCAGCCGCGTCAATGTGGTCTACCGGCGGCGCACCAGCGGTTACGCCCTGATCGATCCCGTGCTGTAGGTTGAGCCATATTTTTATCCGCCGGGCCTGACTCTCCAGTATTCCGGCCTGGCGGTCCTTCGCGAAGCATCATATGTCATGAACACGCCACAACCACACCGCCGCGGCCCTTCCTGCGCGGATTCGTCCGAAGACAGCCCCAGAACGGTTCCCGCGCGCGCCGTCCAGGTTTGTATTGTCACCGGGCTCTCCGGCGCAGGTAAAAGCACTGCCTTGCAGGTTTTTGAAGATTTGCGGTATCTTGCCGTGGACGGCCTGCCCGCGAGCCTGGCTCCGGAAATGGTCGGCATGATGGAATGGCCTTCCATGAGCTATTTCCAAGGCATTGCTTTGGGCATGGACATGCGCCAGAGCAATTTTCTGGATGAAATCAACGACGCCCTGAGCGTTATGGCCGCCAAGGGCATCCGTCCGCTTTTGCTGTTTCTGGAGGCCGACGCGCAGGAACTCATGCGCCGCTACGCCACTACCCGCCGCCCGCATCCTCTGGAACGCGAAGGCATGGGCCTTGAAGCCGCCCTTGTCACCGAGCGCAACCGCCTGCGTATCTTGCGGGAAATGGCGGATCTGGTCATCGACACCTCACGTTTTTCCATCCATGACCTGCGACGCTCCATCCAGAAGCGCTGGAGCGGCAACAAGGATAAATTGCGCGCCATCCGAGTCAATGTGATTTCCTTTGGCTTCAAGTATGGGGTTCCCCGCGAAGCGGACATGGTTTTCGATCTGCGCTTCCTGCCCAATCCATATTTTATGGAAGGGTTGCGTCCCCTTTGCGGTAGGGACAAGGCCGTGTCCGATTATGTTTTCGCCTCGGCCAACGCTGTGGAATTCCGCGAGAAACTGCTGGATCTGCTTTTTTTTATGCTGCCGTTAATGGAGGCCGAAGGCCGCTACCGCGTCACCATTGCCGTGGGCTGCACCGGTGGGCGGCACCGTTCCGTGGCCATGGCCGAGGAATTGTCACAGGCGCTCCGCCAGGCGGATTATCCGGCTTCTCTGGAGCACCGGCATCTTGAACTTGGCTGAAAAAACCGGCAGGTTGTGAACCGCGAGGAATGTCATGACGGATGAAAGCAAGACGGCACAAGTCGGGATAATTGTGGTTTCGCATGCGGACTACGGTTCAGCCATGTTGCGCACGGCCGAGTTTATTTTGGGGCCGTTGAGCGATTGCAGCTCCATCAGCGTTGATGTGGCGCATGAAGTTTCCGAAACCGTACGCCGCCTGGACGATGCGGCCCAGCGTCTGGACAAGGGGGCGGGCGTCATCATCCTTACGGATATGTTTGGCGGCACACCCACCAATCTGGCTCTTTCCTTATTGGGCAGCCATAAGGTGGAGGTTGTTACGGGCGTCAATCTGCCCATGCTGCTGAAAGTATTCACGTCACGCGACAAACAACTGGATGAACTGGCCCAACTTGCCGGAGATGCCGGGGCTAAGGGCATTGTGGTGGCCGGAAGCATGCTGCGGAACAAAAACCGTGATAAAGCGGGCGACTGATATATGTGGTTTCGTGTGGACAACCGCCTGGTGCATGGTCAGGTGATTGAGGCCTGGCTGCCGTATACCGGGACCAGACATCTGATTGTGGCCAATAACGAGCTGGCTGCGGATATGCTGCGCCAGCAGATTGTGGAACTGGCTGTTCCCCAGCGCGTAACCATCCATTTTGTCCCTGTGCGCGATTTGGCGGCCACGTTGGACAAGTGCGGCGAAAACAGTCTCGTGCTGTTCGCCAATTGCCAGGATGCCCGTCGGGCTTGCGACGACGGCATTGAAATGCCGGTGCTGAATATGGGCAATCTGCATTACGGACCGGATAAGCTGCAGTTGCTGCCCCATGTGGCGCTTTCCTCGCAGGACAGGGAAGATCTACACATTATCAGACAACATCTTGTGCAACTGGACTTTCGTTGTGTGCCCACTGAAAACGTGCGAGGCGCTTATGATCAACTTCTCTGAGCTGATGCATACAGGGCTTCCATACGCTTTTTTTTTGTCTTGGCAGGGGCGGCGCGCTCATCCTGCATTGTCGGCCTGCTGGACAGACCCCTCTGCCTGGCGCTGATCACGGGTATCTGTACTTCTGACTGGGCTCTGGCCCTATCCCTTGGCATTATCCTTGAACTGCTCTGGCTGGATGTGCTGGAACTGGGCAGCGTCGTGCCCCCGTTCGGCGGTCTGAGCTTTATGCTGCTTTTTCCGTTGGCCATGAATTTCGGTCTGGATCAGCCGGGAGAGCTGCTGCTGCCCCTGATTTTGGTCATGCTGGCCGCTTACTTGGGCGCTTTTCTGGAACGCAATCTGCGTATTCATGAAAACCGGCTGGTGGACAGGGTTGAAGCCTGGTGCGCCGGTGACGGTTTTACGCTCGCGCCTGCGGGTGCGGTGTTGCGCGTCGCGTTGCTTCGGGCTTTCTTGCAGTTTTTATTGTATTCCCTGTGCTACGCTTTGTTGTTCTGCCTGCTTGCCGTGCTGACGGCGCGTCAGGCCCTGCCGCAGTTTTTGCTGCTGAACTGGCCCACGCTCTATGCGGCGGCCCTGATGGGGGCGGTGCTTTCGTTGCGCACGCACCGCGCCTATATGGTGCTGGTCGGCAGTCTGGGAACATTGGCCCTGCTAATTTGGGCCGGAGAGAAGGGGTTTAACTGAAGCTCTGTGTCCTTCCTGTGCCGCCTTCTGAAAATGCCTTGTGTTGGCGGCCCTTTTCGGCTTTGTATGCGCTGCCAAGGCATGTTCTTGACATGCGCATCAAGAGCCCCTACAAGGGGGCAACGCGCTCGTAGCTCAGTTGGATAGAGCGATAGCCTCCTAAGCTGTAGGCCGCAGGTTCGATTCCTGCCGGGCGCACCAGAATTAAATCAGGATGTTACATGCAACAGCATGTGGCGTCCTGTTTTTAGTTCATGCTCTGTATGGGCTTTGTGGTGCCCATATGGTGCCCACCTCCCCATATTTCTCTGCTTTAACTCATGGGCAGACGCCCCCCTTACCCCCCACACAAAAACTCAGCCGATCCAGAATAGTCCGGTACGGACTGCGCTGGACCTCAATTCGTCTGCTCAGACTTCCATGCTGGCGGGTCCTTCCGCCGTGTGCAAGTCAGCAACGCGGCGTGCCCCTCAGACTTTGGTCGCGATATGCGGAACGGAAAGGGCGGAAAAACGGAATCATTCTGTTTTTTCGTCCTTTCCTATTTCTTTATTTTTAGTTTTTAAAAACAATAGGTTATGTAAATGACCAAGAAAAAAACAGACATTAAAGACCAAGTCGAACAGCGCCGCAAGGCGGAAGCGGAAGCTCGCGCAGCAAAAGCAAAGCCTGTAGCTGTGACGAAGCTCGAAATTTCAGACGACGATCTACAGGGCTATCTCAATGAAAACCGTGTTGGCGACGCCAAGTTGTATTGTCGGTTGCATCGCGGCACCGTCATCTATGTCAAATATTGGGAACGGTTTTTGATATGGGGAGGGCATCATTGGATTGAGGACGACTACGATGCGGCGTTTCAGCGCATTGAGGATGTATGCGAGCTGTATCTCCGCCTCGCGGAACACAAGCAAACGGAAGCAAATGAAGCCGACAAGGAGGACAAACCCAAAATTCAGCTCGTCGCGGATGCGTCTCTGCGGCGCGTCAACTTGCTCCGCGACACCAACGGTCAAGAAAAACTCCTCCAGATGGTTCGGCGTATCCGTGACCCTCTGGTGGTACTGCCAAAGCATATTGACCAGCAGCACTATATCAAAGCCTGCCCAAATGGGGTGATTGATCTGCGCACCGGCGAGCTGCGCACCGGCAGGCCGGAACAGTACATCCTCAACGCCATTGTCACGGAGTATGATCCGGCGCTTCTTGATAAAGACGATCCTTGCCCAGAGACAAACAAATTTTTGCTGTCATCGATGGACGGTGATCAAGAGCTTGTTGATTTCATCTGGCGGCTGCTCGGTTACGGCCTTATCACCGAGCGCCGCGATCACATCTTCACAATCATGTGGGGGGAGCACGGCCGCAACGGCAAAGACACGCTGATCAAGCTGGTGACGCACGTTCTTGGTCAGACCCTTTCCGGCGACGTACCTGTCGAGATGTTCCTCCAGATGCAACAGACACGGAACTCGTCGGCCCCATCGCCAGACGTGCTTGCCCTGCGCGGCATGTGCCTGGCGTGGATCAACGAAGCCGAGGAGGGCCAGCGGTTCGCCCTGGCCAAGCTTAAAAAGCTCACCGGCGGCGGCTATATCACGGCGCGTGGCCTGCAAGACAAGCTGCAAACGACGTGGCTCCAGACACATTTGCCCATTATGACCACCAACGAGTTGCCCAAGGCCAAGGCCGACGACGCGGCATTCTGGTCACGCGCCGTACTGGTGAAGTGGCCACTGTCGTTCGTCGAATCCCCGGAGCAACCCTACGAGCGCCCGGCGGATAAAGACCTCTATGAAAAAATTTGCGCCGAGGCCAAGGGAGTACTCGTCCGCATGGTCCGAGGCTGCATGGAATATCTGTGCGACGGCCTGAAAATTCCGGACAAAGTTCAGAAGTGGACTCGTGAGCAAAGGGCCAGTTGGGACGATGTGGGCCTCTTCATCACGGATTGGTGCGAACAGGAAGCCCATCAGGACAACCCCGACGCTTATAAAACCCGTATCAAGGCGACGGATTTACACGAGGCCTTTTGCATCTGGTACGCACGAAATCGGGACAAACGGTTCAGCATTTCCGCCAAGAAGTTCTCGGAAATGTTGAATAAAAAAGACATCCCGTACAAGCGCAGCGATGGTTCGTGGCGCTTGGGCATCCGTCTGAACGTCGAGGGTAAAAACGCTTTGGCCGACTACCGGGCCGAGAAATGATCTGTCCGCAACCGTCCGCCGCATGTGAGGCATAACTGTATGGAATCACAAGACAAGTTCAAAAATGGACAGATGGACAGAGTACAAGGCTATTTCTCCGCATCACCCGTACAGGCGCACAGGTGCGCATGGCCTATATCGCGTACCTGTCCATGTGTCCATATCCATAAAAATACTAATAAAATAGATAGATAACAAATTTTATAAGCGGACAGGTGCGGACAGATGCAACTTCTTGATCTCTATAAATCCCGTTTTGGCGCGACTGTAAAGCGCCAGGGCGGCGCATGGAACGGCCCGTGCCCTCTGTGCGGCGGCGAACCGGGAAAGTCCGACCGCTTCATGGTCTGGCCGGATCGCGCGGAGAGCTTGGGGGAAACCTGTGCATCTCACAACATCACAGGTATCTGGTCTTGCCGCCAGTGTGGCGCCAGCGGCGACACCATTGCCTACCTGATGAAGATTGACGGCCTGGATTTCAAGGCCGCACTGGCGGAGCTGGGTATCGAAGGCGGCCGTGCCGAGTATCGGCGTCGCCGTGCCCCGGCTGAACCACGCCGCACCGCCGCGCAAGTATGGACTCCCCGCGAGTGGCCGGAACCATCCGAGCAGTGGAGCACCTACGCCGCCAAGCTGCTCGCAGAAGCGGAAGCGTGCATCGAAAAACAGCCTGCCGCCCTGAACTGGTTGGCCGCGCGCGGCATCACCGAGGAGGCCGTTCGCGCCTATCGCATCGGCTATCTGCCTGCCGAGAGTGCTCGATATCCCGGACGCTACCGCGCCCGTTCCGCCCTGGGACTGACACCCCGCATTGGTGACGATGGCAGGAAGCGCAGTAAAATCTTTATCCCGCGCGGTATCGTTATCCCGACTTTCGCTCCCGACGGACATATCATCAACCTGCGCATCCGTCGGCACAAGGGAGACTTGAGCGAGCGCAGCCCCAAGTATCTGGAGCTGGAAGGCTCCTGCAAGGCTCCGCTGCTTCTGCGCTCCTCGCGGCCCGGCCCGCTGGCCGCCTACTTCGTCACCGAAGCCGAACTGGACGCCATGCTCATTCATGCAGCCACGGGGGGCGTGGTCGGTGCGTTGGCCGTGCGCACCAACCGCGGCAAACCCGATGCCGTCGCGCATGCGCTGCTCCGTGACGCTGTGCGGGTCTGCATCGCCCTGGACTACGACGAACCCGGCGCAGACGGCGTTGATTTTTGGGAGCGCACGTATCCGACCAGCCTGCGCTGGCCCACCCCCGAAGGCAAAGATCCCGGCGACGCCTATCGCCTGGGCGTGGACATCCGCGAATGGGCGGCCGCCGCGCTGCCCTCCAGCATTTCCCTCCCGATGGAGGATGCCCGCTGCGCTGACGACGGACAGGCGGGCACATTGCCGTCTGGTCCGTTGGATGTGGGGGGCGGGGCGGAGCCAGAAACGGCCTCTCCCGAAAAAGGAAGCGGCCCTGCGGTCCTTGCCCCGCAGATGCGTACCAGGGAGGAAATAGGCGCAACGCCCTCGGCATGGGCTTGGGCTACGGAGGACGCCTTCACACCGGACGAGTTGTGCCGCCTGCAGGCCGCGTTACCGTCCTACCTGCCTCTTGACCTTGTGCCGGAGGATGTGGCCCGCGCCTACCTGCTGTGGCGAGGCATCCCGGCCACCTTCACCAAGTTCCGCGACGACAACGGCGACAGTACGGGTTTCTTATGGGACCGCGATTATACCTGGTGCCGCAAAAACCCTGAACGGTTCGAGGCGTTCTGGCGATTCCAGCAGCATTCGCCCGTGCTCTGGCAATGGATGTCCGATCATCCGGAGTTGAAAATCACCTCCCAAAACCTTTTGCATATCTGGGGTAAATAATGAGTGAAGACACGTTATTGCAACGCAATGAAGAATTGGCGGTCATCAGTCGGGAAATGCTCGGAGACGGTATGCGTCTTATGGTTGTGGCTCCGGCGTCTCTGACGCTCCTGAAAGATAACGCCCGTTTTTTCAAGCGTGAGACGTTCCGCCAGCTACGGGATAACATTGCGGCGGATAAGCGCCTGTCCAGCGTGCCTTTGTGCTACCGCCATGAAGACGGCAGGCTGGAAGTGCTGTCCGGCAATCACCGGGTTAAGGCCAGCATTGAGGCGGGCATCCCGTACATCCTTGTGCTGGTCATCACCGAAGAGCTGGACAAGAGCCGACGCATCGCCATCCAGCTCTCGCACAACGCCCTGGTCGGCGAGGATGACCAGAGCATTCTGGCGAACCTCTGGGCGCAAATCGAATCCGTCCAGGACAAGCTGTACAGCGGCCTTGACAGCGAGGAAATCAAGGAACTTGGCGATGTGGAACTGGTCAACTTTTCTACGCCCCAGGTGCCCGCGCATATGGTCACGTTCATGTTTACGGACGGCGAGCGCGACCAGCTTTCGGAAATCCTCGACCTACTGGCCGATGCCGCCAAGAAGGCTTCGGCGGTCCACGTCTGCCCGTCAGAGCAATACGAGGCATTCACCCGCACGATTGCGGACGTGAAGAACGCCGAAAAAATCCGCGACAGCTCCCTGGCCATGACGCGCCTGATGGAAATTGCCGCCGAATACCTTCAGCGACAGGCCGCCGAAGCCCAGAAGGAGGCCGCGCAATGAGCTTCCTCGGTTCCATCGCCGGGCCGCTGCGCAAAGTGCTGGCCGCCTATGCCGACGAAATCAGCGTGCCGGTACTGCTCCCCTGCGCGGGCAACTTCACGGTGGGCGCGGCGCTCCGCTCCGGCGGCTACCGGGGCCGGATTACCGGTTGTGACATCACGCTCTACACGTCCGCCCTGGGCGCGTATCTGGCCGGGGATCACCTGCAAGGTGGCCGAGCGCGAGGACTGCCCGGAGCACCTGCGCGGCTTGCTGGACTTCTCGGACTCCGCGCACCTCGCGGCTTCGGTGTCCATCATGCTGGATCTGCGCCAAGTCTGGCAGTGCAAAAATGTCTGGCATCGACGGGTACTCGGTAACTACCGGCGGGGCTGGCCGCAGCTCATGGAAAGGACCTTGACGAAGCTGGAAGCCTATCGTGCCCACCTGAACCAGGGCGACGGCTTCGGCTACATTCCCCAGGACGCTTCGGCCTTCCTGCAGGCGCACGGCCTGGACCATGCCGTGTTCATCGCGCCGCCGACCTTCGGCAGTAGCGACTACATCAAGCAAGAACGGATGCTCGCGGCTGCGGCCACATGGCCTGCACCGGAGTATCAGGACATCAGCTTTCAGGACGTGGTGATTTATGAGCAGATCACGGCCTTTCGCGAGTGGATGATCATCATGGAAAGACCCTTGCCGGAGGTTGAAAAAATTCTCGGCGCGCCGGTGGCCGTGGTCCACAAGGGCCGAAAATCCATCACCTACGCTTACGCCGGACACAGCAAGCGGCGCATCGTCACGCGCGGCTACCTGATTTCACGCAGTCCGGGTCCCATCTTCCCCGGCGACCAGTTCCTGACCGGCAAGGAAACGCCCGGCGTCATTCTCATGGACAAAAAGCAGACCGTGCGGATGAACGAGCTGTTCATGTCCGTGCGCGTCGATTATTTCCTAGCCGACGTGGCCCTGTCCCTGGCTCTCTGCCTGGACAAAAAAATCATAGGTAAGCTCGATTTCAATTTAACGAAACACGAGTGGGCGCTGCCGCAACCCGGCCATCAGATTTACCAGCGTTCCGATCTGGCCGTACCGAGTGTGGAGCCGCGCCTTGCCAAGCTGGTGCTGATGATGTGCCAGTCGCATGAGGTCAAGCAGCTCATCGACGCCACGTTCAAGGATGATGTCCGCTATGCCGTAACCACGGCTTTTTCCAAAAATCCCGTGAGCATGAAATATCGCGGCGTCTACAAGCTCCACAAACGGCTGGAAGACCCGGATTCAGGCGGCTACCGGCTCAACTACTACGGCGAACTCGGCCTGTGGAGCCTTGTGGACGGTTATGCCGCATGGCTAAAAAAATTCCATAACTGAGTGTTTTTGCAGCATTTTTTACTTGAATACGGAGGATAATATGGTATTGTTTAGTTATGTCAGTCACTTACATAACATACACGAGGAATGCCATGAAAACCTCCCGTCGCACTTTCCTGGCCCGCATCATGAACGACGCCTGGGAGCTGGCCAGGCAGGGAGCCCAAAAGTTTGGCGGCAGCGTAAAGTTGTACTTTGGTATCGCGCTGTGTCTGGTCTGGTGGGACTGTCGGCCACGCACGCTTTGGCACAAGGGGACCGGCAATCAGTTTGTGTTGCCGGGTCTGCCAGACATCAGGCAGGCAGCAAGGGGCAGTTTTTGTTGCCCGGCATGTCGGACAAATAGAGAGGGGCGGCAATGCCACTTGCCGCCCCAAGAGGAGAAGACAGCGGCGGAGCTAACCAACCACCATCATGCTCGGTCAGGTTGGCTCCGCAGGCTTCAAAAGTCAAGGAGTCAGCCATGAACATCGACAAAAAGACATTACGGGGCATCAAAAAGGAGTGCCGGGAAATGACCCGTGAGATGACGCGGGAACACTACAGGCTCTACGATGACATCTGGTGGGACCGGATCAAGATTGATTCCGCACTGTATGAACACGGCAAGGATGTGGTCAGGGAGATCAATCAACGCATGCCGAACCTGCTGACGCATGATCCGACCATCAGCCCTCTTGATATTGTATCTGAGCGCTATGGTTTCGAGAGCACGTCCGACCTTGTGGATTTCCTGTTGGCCTATACCCCGCGCGGTCCTGTGGAAGACCGTTTTTTTGAACAACTTCTCGCGGAACGCCTGGATGAATATGAGACGCCCGCGACGCAAACCGAAGTGGACCAAGTTCCCTTCTAGGAGAGTAAGGTGATTCAAACTTCATTTTTCGGCAGCAAAGCGCCCAAGGAGAGGAAGGTTTGCATAGCCAAATGGCATCGGAACTGGACCGGACCGCGCGCGCCCAAGCTCGCTCCGTCGGACCCCAAGGCGGCAGACTGGGCGGCCGCCTACCGGCGTGACCTGGATCAGCGTTTCCCAACTGAGTCCAGCCTCCGCCTTTATCTCCAGGAGGTCGAGCGCGCCACGCCCGACCCCATTCTTTGCTGCTTTGAGCTGAACCCAACCGAATGCCACCGGCGGGTACTGGCCGCGTACATCAAGGAAAAATTGAATTGGGACGTTCCCGAATGGGCGGCAAAGGGGCCTGAACAGGCTTCATTGCTCTAAAAAACGGGTGGGGGCAACAGACTGGCGGGTCTGCCGCCCCCTGGACTTGGAGGGGATCAGGCCCACCAAGAGCCACTTGCGAGCCTATCTCCTCCGTTTTTGAAAATCAACGGAGGGAGCCATGCCACGAGAGAGAGAGAGAGAGAGAGAGAGAGAGAATGCCGGAAAAGAATATAGAAGAGCTGCTTGCCAAAAGCGCGAGTACCGACATTCAGGTGCTGCTCACCACCAAAGAGCAGGCCAAACGCGCAGCATTGGAAAATCCTTCGCAGGCGAATCTTGCCACGTTGGATCGCGCAACAAAAATGTTGGAGGGTGCCATGCAGGCATCCTCTAATATCCGGGACTGGCGGGCCGTGCTGGCATATGTGAATGAAAATGGGCGCAAGCTCGGCAAGACGAAACTCTACAACGATATTGGCCTGGGCCGCCTGAAAAAACAGTCCGACGGCACCTTCAAACAGCGCGACGTGGATCGCTACATGGCGAGCCTGCCGATGGCAGGCACGCCCGACGCTGTGGCTGAAAAGGCAGCCGACCGCCAGCGCCGCAAAGAAGAGGCTGACATCCGCAAGGCCGTGGCCGCTGCGGAGCGGGAAGAGTTCGATCTCGCGGTGAAGAAAGGCAAGTTTGTCCCGCGTGAACAGGTCAACCTGGAGCTGGCGGCGCGGGCCGTGGCTCTGGCCTCCACTCTCAAGACAAACTTTGAGGCCCGCAACCTTGATTTCGTGGCGGCAGTGGAGGGTAATCCCAAAAAAGCGGCGTCCCTCGTCGAACGCCTGGAAGCCGTTTTGGATGAAGCCCTCAACGAATACAGCCGCGAACTGGAGTTCGAGGTGACGTTTACCGCGGAATCAGTGGAGACGTCAGGAGAAAAGTAATGAGCATAGTCGGGAAATATATCCCTTCCTTTGTCGGGCGTGAACGGGTCAAGCATGTGGCGTCGATCAGTGGGGGGAAAAACAGCGGGACGGTGTATCTGTTGCTTCTGGAACTGACCGGTGGAGACTTTGTGGCCGCATTCGCGGACACCGGCAACGAGCACCCCGCTACGCTGGAATACGTCGCGCGGTTGCACGAGCGCACGGGTGGGCCGCGCGTTCAGATCATCAAAGCGGATTTTACGGAGGCATTGGAGCGGAAAAAGGCGTTTTTGACTTCAGGCAAGGCGGTAACTCGCTCCAAGTCTCCTTGGCCGCAAGAGCGCGTGGATTATGTTATGCGTCATGGCTTGGAACCAACCGGGATTCCCTTTCTGGATCTTTGTCGCATGAAAGGGATGTTTCCGAGCAGAAAATCTGCATTCTGTTCACAGGAACTAAAACGTCTGCCGCTGCTTATACAGGTGCAACAGCCGCTCATTGACGCGGGTTATCATGTGTGGAGTTGGCAGGGCATCCGGGCTGAAGAATCCGTACAACGCGCCTGCTATCCCATGTGGGAACAATCGCCCGATGCCGACGGTATGACGATCTTCCGTCCGTTAATGGGGTGGACGCTGGAAGACGTGTCCGCCATGCACCGGCGACACGGCTTGAAACTCAATCCGCTTTACGGACTTGGATTTGATCGTGTTGGCTGCCTGCCCTGCATCAACTCCTCCAAGAAAGATATTCGGCTCGTGGCGCAACTGTTTCCTTGGGCTGTGGAAAAGATACGCGATTGGGAACGACAGGTTCGAGTCGCTTCGCGTAAAGGGATATCCACATTCTTTCATCAGAGTAAAACCCCTAGAGCCTCTGGTCCCATTTCGATGAAAGAAATTGTGAAGTGGTCTATGACTAAGCGTGGAGGTAGGCAATATGACATGATGGCATATGTCGAACCGCCGACCTCTGATGTCTGTATCTATGCTGGAGGATTGTGTGAATGATTTGATTGTGCCGGAGGCCACATGACCCAAACCGGTCAGCTTGAATTGTACCCCGTTCCCAAACCTGAGCCGGTGCGGCGCGTGACGTTCACAACGTCCGTGCCGCGCTGGCTCTCGCCCGTGGTGGCGCGGGAGATCTCGGCATATGCGCAGGCCGGGGGCGCGGCCATCCGTTTTCGGTTCTCCAAGGGCGAGCGTAAAATCATGCGTCGCCGCAAGCCGATTCCTGTCAGCCAGTGGGCCGAGCGCCACCGCGTCGTGGAGATGTCCAGCATCCCCGGCCGCTGGAAAAATCTTTTCACGCCGTATCTTGTCGGCATCATGGATGCGGCGGGAACGCCGGGCGTGGAAACTGTGATCATCTGCAAAAGCCCGCAAACCGGCGGCTCCGAGGCCGGTCACAATCTGGTGGGCTGGTGCATCGACCGCAGTCCCGGCCCGGTGATGTATGTGTTCCCGGACGAAATAACCGCCCGCGAAAATGCCAAAGACCGCATCATCCCCATGATCACCGGTTCGCCGCGCCTGCGCGAATACATGACGGGCGCCGGCGACGACGCGAGCAGTCTGCGCATCAATCTGGCGCACATGCCCATCTATCTCGGATGGTCCGGCTCCGTCTCCCGCCTGGGAAACAAGCCTATCCGCACGCTCATCCTTGATGAACTGGACAAATACAAAAACCCCAAAAACGAGGCTACGTCCGAGACATTGGCCGAAAAGCGCACCACCACGTGGCGCGGGCGGCGGCACATTTTCAAAATTTCCACGCCCACCACAGAAGATGGCCCTATCTGGACGGCGCTCACGCGAGAGGCCGGAGCGCGTTTCGACTACTACGTCCGCTGCCCTCACTGCGGCATGGCCCAGCTCATGGACTTCGAGCGTATCGACTGGCCGGGCAAGGATACGGACAAAGAGCCGTCCGCCGAAGAGGTGCTTACCCGCCGTCTGGCCACATATCCCTGCGAGCACTGTGGCGTGGTGTGGGACGATGGGGACCGGGACCGCGCCGTGCGCCGGGGCGAGTGGCGGGAGCGGACCAGCGGTCTGGACCTTGTCGCGCACCTCGCGGCGCACCGGCCCGTGAAGGTGGGCTTCCATATTCCAGCCTGGCTGTCTTATTTCGTCAGCCTGTCGGAGGTGGCGTCCGCCTCCCTCAAGTACAAAGAGAGCGGCAAGCTGGATGACCTGAAAAACCTCCAGAACCAGTATAGGGCCGAACCCTGGAAGGAAGAGCACGTTGCACGTTCCGAGGATGCCGTCCTAGCCCTGTGCGACGACCGCCCGCGCGGAGCCATTCCCGGACCAGTGGCGGGCAGGGAACGCGTGGCCACATTGCTGGCCGGAGTGGATACCCAGGGCACGAACGAGCAAAAGGGCTATTTCCGTTACGTGCTCCGGGCTTTCGGCTATGGGGAGGAAGAAGAATCCTGGCTTGTCCAGGCCGGCACGGCTCCGTCGTTTTCGGCGCTCAACGACATTTTGTGGAACTCCGTCTACCGCGACCCGGACGGACACGAATACAAAGTTCGTGCCTGCATGATCGACGCGATGGGCGGCCGGACGAAAGAGGTCTATTCTTGGGCGATCCGCCATCGAGGCAGGGTCTACCCGTGGCAAGGCGTCCGTTCCCTGTCACAGCCTTTCACGCCAGCGCCGCAAGAATATTACCCTGATTTGAAAGGGAACAAGATCAAAATTCCCGGCGGCCTGATGCTCTGGCGCTGCGACACCACGTTTTTCAAATCCGACCTCTCGCACAAGCTCTCTGTCGCTCCCGATGATCCCGGCGCATTCCATCTGCACACCAACACGGACGGCATGCTGGAGCAATACGCCCGCGAGATGTGCGCGGAGGTGTGGGACGATGAAAAACAGGCGTGGGCCAACCCGCACGACAAGGCCAACCATTTTTGGGATTGCGAAACGATGACCCTGGCCCTTGCCTATATTCTCAACATCCGGCATCGACGCAGGCCGGAAGCCGCGACGAAACCCGCACCCCGTCCCGTACAGCAACGCGGCGGCCTCTCTGTCGCTGACCGGCTTGCGCAAATCAGGAGATAACGCTGTGACCAGCTTTGAAAGTCTGCCGGAACGATTGAACTGGCGGCAGGCATGTGAACTGATTGAGTGCAGCCGTGCCCATTTTTACCGGCTTGTGGCGTCGGGGGAAATACCGTGCGCTTCCCGGACGGGCAACCGCAGGGGCATCAAAGTGCTGCGCGTGGATGTGGAAGCCTACCTTCAGCGGCGGGATCAAGTCCGTCTGTAAATTTTTTGTCTCTGTTGTCTCTGTTGTCTCATCTTCGCGCGACATGCATTTCCTGCCATGCTAATTGCAGGGCATGGCCTCCATCTGGACACGAGACGAACTCCACACCCTCATTGCCGACTGGAAGGCCGCCTACCGGGCGGCCTCCACCGGCAAGTCCTACACCATCGACGGGCGCACGCTCACCCGGTACGAACTGCCTGAAATCCGTCAACAACTTACCTACCTCGAAAATCAATTAGCCGCCCTTGACGGCAAACGCGGCCCGGTCTTCGTGCGGGCGCAATTCAGGAGGAGGTGATATGTCCGGCCTCCTGAACCAATACGGCCAACCTCTCAACACCGGCCGTTATGCCGCCGGACCCTCACGGGACGCCGGAGCCTATCGCGGCACCATAGCCAACTGGAACCCTTCGCGTCTGGTCAATATGGACGCGCAAATCCGCGAACGCCTGACCATGCAGCGCCGGGCAGCGGACCTTGCGGCCAATGATTGGGCGGCTAAATCCGGCATCCGCACCATCGCCGACAATGCCGTGGGCACCGGGCTGGTGCCCAAGTCGTCCATCCCCCACAAACTGCTCGGCATTTCCCGTGAGGAAGCCGTGGCCATCGGGGAAAAGATGGAGTGGGCCTTTTCCATTTGGTCGCAGCAGGCCCACGCGCGCGGCATCGCCCATTTCGAAGACCTCCAGTACCTGGGCATCACCTCGGTTCTCCGCCAGGGCGAAATGCTGCATCTGCCCGTCATCCTCCCTCTGGACTCCGGGCGCGTCTTCGGCCTCGCCATCCAGGACATAAGCCCCACACGCCTGTGTACTCCGGCGGACAAAAGGCTGGATCTGAACATCAAGGACGGCATCGAATTCACGTCCTACGGCAAGCCCCAGGCCTATTGGCTGGCCTGCCCGCCGCCCTCTCTGGTGCCCGTGGACCAGCAACAGCTCTTTTCTGATTCTTTTATCCGCCGCGCGGCCCGTCTCGGTCATCGCCCCAACGTGTTCCACTTGTTCCGTTACGAAGAGGAGGAGCAGGTCAGGGGCGTTTCCGCGCTCTCCAATGGAATGAAGCTGTTCCGCAATCTTAACGATGCCCTGGATTCTGAGCTGTTTTCACAGGTGATCGCGGCCAGCTTCCCGGTATTCGTGGGGCTGGAAAACGGTACGGCCCAACTGCCGCCGGAGGTGCAGGAAGCCTACGGCATGGACGCGCAAGGCCCGGTGGAGCGCGTCATGGAGTTCGGACCCGGCACCGTGACCTTCGGCAATCCCAACGAAAAGCCGTATGTCCTGAAAAACGAACGACCGTCGGCCAACTTTCCGCCCTTTGTCGAGATTATCCTACGCTCCCTGGCGGCCATGCTCGGCATCCCTTACGAATCGCTGGCCAAAGATTTCAGCAAGACGAATTACAGCTCCATGCGCGCCGCACTGAACGAGGCATGGAAGCTCTATATGTTTTACCGCCGTTGGTACGGACGTCTGTACACGCAACCCATCTGGGAAATGGTGATTGAGGAAGCCTACCTGCGCAACTTCCTCGGCCTGGCTGACGCCATCGACGCGCTCAGCCCGGCTGCGGGATTTTATGAGGGGCGGCAATACTGGTGCAGCGCCACATGGGTCGGCCCGGCGCGCGGCAGCATTGACCCCGTAAAAGAAATCCAGGCCACCATCATGGCCTTGGAAGCCCGTCTCGCCACTTACGGCGAAGCCTGGGCCGAGCGCGGCGGCGATTTTTCCGACGCCCTCCCGGTTATGGAAGAAGAACTTATCGCCCTGAACAAACTTCCGAAACCCGTCGCCGTATCGCCGCAGCAGGCAACCGCGTCCAAACCGGATACCGGGCGGGATGGCGACGGCCCTGGTGAAGACGGTGACGGCGGGAAACAGTCAGACCAAGAATCGGCGGAGATGCAACATGGTGCATAGCAATCTGTGGGCACTGCCTTTCGACACGGCGGACGCCATTCTCCGCGATCTCGGCCGCGAGCTGACGGCGCACCTCGACGTTCCCCGTCCCCAGACCTTTATCTCCGCCGGACAAGCCGCACCTTCCGCACCTCCCTATGTTCTGCGCGACGGGGTGGCAGTCATCAACGTGGAAGGCGTCATCGACCGCACGGCCCGTGTTTCCTGGTTTACGGGATTGCCATACACGGCGGGTCAGGACCGTATCCATGCATCTCTGGATGCGGCCCTGGCCGACACGGAAGCCAAAGCCATCCTGATCAGTCTGAACAGTCCCGGCGGCACGGCGGCGGGCAGTAAGGAACTGGCCGACGCCATTGCCGCAGCAGCGCGACATAAGCCCTGCGCCGCTTATGCCGATGGTCTGTGCGCGTCGGCGGCCTACTGGCTGGCCTCGGCCACGGGCCGTATTTATGCGCCGCAGACGGCACTGGTCGGCAGCATCGGCGTGATCGCGGTGCTTACCGACTGGTCCCGCGCCGTCGAAAAGGCGGGCATGGTGCGCACCATCATCAGCAGCGGCAAGTGGAAGGCGGCGGGCAACCCGGACAAAGCTCTCACCGAAGAGGAACGCGCCTTGTTCCAAGGTCAACTCAACCAACTGCATGAGATTTTTAAACAGGACGTAGCCGCCCGGATGGGCGTCACCGCGTCCACGGACCAGTGGGCCGAAGGGCAAACGCTCCTTGCCGTCGACGCTCAAGCCGTGGGTCTGGTGACGGCCATCGTGCAGGATCAGGATGCAGCCATCGCGGCCCTGGCCGCCAACATCAAGGAGAATCACATGGATCTTAACGAGCTCAAAACCAAGCACCCGGACCTTGCCGCCGCCCTGGTGGCGGAAGGCAAAGCGCAGGCGGAACAGGAAAGCGCTGCGTTAAGGGCCGAAGCCGTCAAGGCGGCTCGCGCCGATGCCCTGGCTCTCCTGAAAACCGTGGCCGGGGAAGAAACCGCCGCCCGTGTGGAGCAGCTTCTGCAAGCGGGCATCACCCCGGCTCAACTTTCCGCCCTGGCCCCGTTGCTCAGCGCGCCCAAAGCGGAATCCGGGCCGGACCCCAAGACGGCCGAGTCCGCCGCACGGCAGCAGGTGATAAACGCCATTACCGCCGCGACCGGCGCGCCTTTGTCCGCCGGGGCGGATGTTCAGAAACCTCAAAAAAGCTTGCTGGTGGCCGATGCGGAACGCCGCGCCGCAGCACAAAGGATGGTGTGAATATGTCTCTGAACTCCTACGGCGAAGATGCGCCTCGCTCGTTGTCCGACCTGGTGCTCATGGAACTGGATATGAAATGGTGCCGTGAGTCCGGCGAGCTGGCCCCTCTTTCTGCCCCTCTGCAACTCGGCGCAGTCCTCGCACTCGACGCGGCAGGCCGCTATGTGCCCTACATGACCGAGCTGACGCCCGCCATTGAGGCCAACGAAGGCGTGGAGGCGGTTGCGGCCACCCATGCCGACAAGGCCGTGGCCGTGCTCATCTCCAAAAAGATTCCGGCCAGTGAGGAAGCGCAGCCCTGCACCGTGCTCCGGCGCGGCTGCTGTGTGGCTGTTGATAACCTCGAATGGCTGGAATCCGTCAGCGAAGAACAGAGGAAAACCGCCCTCGGCCAACTCACGGCCCTGGGCATCGTGCCCAAGGAGTAAACCATGTCGCAGATGTTTACATCCCCCGACCTCTACACGCCGGTAGAGCTGACCGAAGCGGTCAACAAGCTCCCGCTCATGCCGTTGCGTATGCGCCCCTTGTTTACCCAACGCAGCGTCAAAACCACCAACGTCGCTATGGACATCCAACAGGGTCGCCTCGTGCTGGTCAGCAACCAGGACCGCCGCGACCCGCCCCAGGAAATGCACGGGCGCGGCAGTACGCGCACCACCCGCGTCCTCCAGGCCGCCCATCTGCCGCTGTCCGACAACGTGAGCGCTGACGATCTCCAGGATGTGCGCGGCTTCGGCACCACCGAGCTGATCACCAAGGAATACGTCATCAACAACAAAATGCAGGACCTCAAGAACTCCCTGTCCATGACCACGGAGTTCCACCGGCTCGGCGCGGTTCAGGGCGTGATCTACGACGCGGACGGACAAACCGTGCTGCACGACCTGTTCGAGGTGTTCGGCGTCAAAAAGAAAAAGCTCAATCTGGTGTTCCCCTCCAACACTACCAAGTTCAACCCCATTAAAAAGGTAATCCTCGACGCCAAGCGCCACGCCGAGGACAAGCTCGGCGGCACTCCGGCCACCCGTTTCGAGGCTCTGGTGGGTTCGGATTTTTACGACATGCTCACCAGCCACGAGCTGGTGCGCAAAGCCTATGATCTCTGGTCCGCCAATCAGGCCAACTTCGGCGTCGACGATTACCGCAGGCGCGGTTTTACCTACGGCAACGTCACGTGGATCGAAGCCAGTGAAGTGGTGGGCGGCAGAAAAATGGTGGAAGCGACCAAGGCGCATTTTTACCCGATAGGCCTGGACGTTTTTATCCAGTACAACGCCCCGGCCAACTGGGTCGAGACCGCCAACACCTACGGCAATGAATTTTATGCGCGCATGGACACCAAGCCCAAGGGCCGCGGCTATGACCTGGAAGTGCAGTCCAATCCCCTGACCGTTTGCACTTACCCCGAAGCGCTGGTGGAGCTGACCGCCTCCTGCGGCGAAGTGGTGGAAAAATAGGAGGTGAACGGCATGGCTGATTTTCTTGCGGCTTATAGTCCCCTCAAACAGTTCGAGGGCGGCTGGTGCAACGTTCCCGGCGACGCCGGGGGCGAAACCTATGCCGGTATCGCGCGCAACTTCTTCCCTGACTGGTCGGGCTGGCCGCTCATTGACGCGGAAAAAAGCCATGTATCCTTCCGACAGGGCTCCACGGCCTTTTCGCGCCGCCTGTCTTCCGTGCCAGGCCTCGCCGACTTGGTGACGGACTGGTATCGCGTGGAGTGGTGGGAGCGGATGCGCCTCGGCCAGTTTCCCCAGATTGTCGCGGACGAACTGTTCGAGCAGGCGGTGAACCTGGGCCGGGGCGGCTCCGGGCGCTATGTGCAACGGCTGTGCAACGCGCTCAACTGGCGCAAGGGAGCACGCGGTGAAGAGCGTATTTTCCCAGACCTTGCCGAAGACGGCTGCCTCGGCCCCAAGTCCCTTTCCGCAATGGCGGAGCTGCTGGCCGGTCGTGTCAGCGCCGCCGTGTTCGTCCATACCCTGAACGGCCTTCAGCTCGCGCATTACGTCGGCCTGGGTTCCAAAAGCTTCGTCAAGCGCAAGTTCATGGACGGCTGGCTGGCCCGCACCTATTGCCCCACTGAAACCCACTAATGGATATCCACGTGAAAAAATCGTCTTTTTTTGTCGCGCTGGCCCTGGCCGCCGCTGTTTGTCTGCCCTGTTTTGCTCTGGCTGCCGACGGCGCTGAAAGCGTCCCTGGCGCGGATATCGTCTCCGCCATCATCGGCTGGCTGCCCTCGAGCTGGGAGGGTTGGGTGACATTCGTCGTGACCATCTGCGCGGCAATTTCCGCCGTGTGGCCGCGCCCGGCCGACACGGCCAGCCCCGTGGTGCGGCTTCTGTATACGGTGGTCAACGCCCTGGGCTTCAATGCGGGCAAAGCCAAAAACGCCGACGACGCCGCCAGGGCGGCGAAACAGTAGGCATGTCATGCCGTCTTGGGCGCAGGCTCTTCTCCGGCTGCTGGTGGCGCTGTTGGGATGGTGGCGGCAGCGCAAGGCGCGGGATCGCATCGACGCTGTGCGCGCTGACCCTGGCTCTGAGTGGTTGCGCAAGTTCGGCGGCGCGGACAAACGCCCTCCTTCCGGTTCCAACGACGCCGGGGGCCATCGTAACAGATGAATGGCACTATACGCTGGATGGCGGCCTGACCACGATGAAAGGGGAGTGGATACATCTGCCCGCCGCCGAGGCCGGGGAACTGTTGCTCTGGATCGAACATGCGGAGGGCGCATGCCTGTAGACGTGGTTTCGTTGGAGTCGATGCTGGGCTGGGCCATAGCGATCATCGCCTTTTTGGTGGGCATATTGCTCGCCCTCCTGGCATTCATTTTCAAAACCCTGAAGGGAGACGTGGCGGCGCTTGGCCCGCAACTCAAGGAATTACTGGTCCGTCTTGCCCGCCTCGTCCACAAGGACGAGTGCCGTGATGACATGCAGGCCATCCGCCAGCATCAGGATGAGCTGGACGCTCAGATGGATCAACTGAACACGCGCGTATCGCACCTGGAAGGCAGCCGAAAATTCGTGGAGTAAGCGATGGATTTTAAAGAACAGATCGCCAGGGACGCGCGGCATGTCTTCCTCAACAACAATGAATTTGCCGAACTCGTGCTTTTGGCAGGCAAGGAAGTCATGGCCCAGGTCATTCGGGAGCCCAGCGAATACCCCCAGGGTCAGTCTCCCATGCTCGGACGGAGCCGTGTGCGGATTCATGTGGCGGAATCAGACGCGCCGCAGGAATGGGAGCAGGGCATGAGCGTGGAGTTCAACGGCGCGGATTGGGCCATTGACGCCCGCCGTGCATGCGCCGGGCTGGTGACCTTTGATTTGAGCATTGAGCAGGGCGGGGATGCGGGATGGTGACAAAAAATCAGGTGAACGCTCTTGAAGTCAAGGTGAACGGCCTCGACATGTTGGAGGAAGTGAAACGCCAGTTCCTTTTCGCTCCGCAGGGATTGGAAAAAGCCGCGCGCAACGCCATGAACCATGCCCTGAATGCCGTTCGGGCGGAGGGCGTGCGCACGGCGCGTGAAAAATACACGGCCAAGGCCAGGGCTATCCGCGCCGCCTCCCGCATCAGGCGGGCCACGGCCAAGGAAATTGAAGGCTATGTGGATTTCTCCGGCAGAGTGGGCGTCCCTATTGCCGAGTTCGAGACCAAGCCCAAGGGCATGCCCAACTGGAAAGGCGTTGACCCCCGCAAACGTCAGCCTTCCGAGGGTGTGCGGGTCCGCATCCTGAAGGGCGGGCCGTTTTCCGTCGTCGCCGCGCCGAGCGGTGAAAAATCCTTTTTCGGGCCGTGGAAGGGATTCATGAACGTCTGGTATCGCGACAAAGCTTCCAAGGCTCCGGCGCGGCAGTGGATCAAGAACATGAATCTTTACTCCCAGCTCGTGGAGAAAAAGGGGCGGGAGTGGATGCGCAAGCGCTGGCAAGGTTACATGCACCCTCTGTTCGGACCTTCGCCTATCCAGGCTCTTACCTCGGATGAAGCAAGAGAGCGCCTTGCCGCCTATGGGCAGGATGACTTCCGCAGCCAGCTCGCCAACCAGGTCAAACTGCTCTTCCGCAAAGGGACAGCCTGATGCTGCCGTCCATGCGCCTGTGCCGAATCATCGCGGCGACGCTCCAAAAGGACGCTTTGTTCCAGGCCGTGGCTAGGGAGGAATATGCGCGTCCCTGGCAAGTGCTCATCGGCTTCGACGGGCGACGCACGGATTGGGAACAGAAAGCCCCCTGCGCGGTTATCGCCCCCTGGCAGTCGGACGGTGTGCCCGCCAAACGCGAGTATTCCATCTCGCTGAGTCTGACGGTGGTTGACAAACGCGTGGATGATGAGGGCGGCGTCCTTGTGTCGCACGGTCTGGCCGTGCTGGACGAACGGGCCTGGCCAGCGGCATGGGCCGCCCTGCAGGACGTTTTGCCCGGCATTGTGCCCGGCGCGTCTCTGGGCGAGCCGGTAGTGGCCGTATCTCAGGAAACTGCCCCTCTCCTCCTTTTGCACGGGGGGCTGGAAATCGCACTCAATCTGCCCATGGGGCAAAGGAGAAGATGATGCAGAAGTATCGTCAGGTTTCGGGCGGCAACTGCCAGCTCGTGCTCTATCGCGAAAGCAAGGCCGGCGTGCCTGATCCCGCCGACGCCGGAGTGGTGCTGTCGCTCTATTCGGAAAGCATGTCCGTGGAATCCAATAAGCAGGCCAGCGCCGTGATCTCCGGCGTGCGCGGCCAGGGCAAACCTGTGCCGGGCGTGCCCAATTATCCGGGCAGTCTGGAAGTGCCGCCCTATGCGCCGCAACTGGGGCATTTTTTGCGGGCGCTTTGCGGCGCGCCCAGCACGACGGTCACGGTTCCGGCCACTCTGGCCGAAGAGGCGGTGACGGATGAAGGGATGGGCTATGTGGGGCTGGCCGTGATGGCCCACGACTTTGTACAGGACACAATGGTGACCATTACCGGAACGGTCAATTACGATGGCGCGTACCGGCTGGAGTACGGCACGACCAGCACCAAGCTGGTTATTAAGGCTCTCTATGTGCCTGAAACCATTTCCGCCGGCGGGCAGGTCCACCGGGGGCGGGGGGCTTTTCTTGCGGGCGTTGCCGAGGATTTGGGCTCCGGCAGAGTGGCTTTGCCCGTGGCCGGTCTGGGTGTGGCGCTCAATGCGGGGGAGAGCGTGATTATCTCCGGCGGCACGGTTTATGACGGCACCTATGTGCTGCAATCCGGCACAAGCAGTCGCAAGCTGGTTATTGCGGCCGCTTTTGTGGAGGAAACATTTACAGGCACGTCCTGCGCTCTTCCGATTTTTTACAGGCATGAGTTCAACTTGCCGCTGACCCAGCCCACCTTCTGCATCCAGAAAAAATTTGATTACGAGGCCGGGGCCAGCGCCAATCCTTACACCGTCATCCGCAGCAACAAGCTCAACGGCCTGAATTTTTCATTTGGCGGGCAGTCCGAGGTGCGGCTCAAACTGGAGTGTTCTGTGGGCAGTGTGGACAATACCAGCACACCCGTCAGCACAGTCAAACCGGCTACGCTTCCGGCCGTGCCTTTTTACGATAAGGAAGTGGCGGTCTGGATCAATGAAATGCGCGCGGGCGACGTGGAAACAGGCGATATTTCTCTGGCCTACGGCGTGGAAGGCAAGGTGGCGGTGGGCGACATGGGCAAGCGCAGCCGTCAGCCGGAAGGAGATCCCACCACAACCCTGACCCTGACCTGCTTCCTTGAACACGATGAATACCAACAACTGGCTGACAGCGCGGCCACCATCCCGGTAGCCATTTCCATGAGTGGAGCCAACGGCGAGGAATTTTGGATTACGTTGCCCGAATCCGAACTGGATATGGGCGGAGCGCAGATCAGCAGCAAGGGCGGATTAACCGTCCAGGTCAAGGCCATCGGATTCGTTGAAATGGCGGACACATCTAGCCGCTATACCCTGATAAACCGTGTATCCAGCTATGCCTAGGAGAAAACGAATGTACGAGAAAAAGACACTGCAAAGCGGGCGCGAGGTGGAGTTGCGCCCGCAGAAATGGGCTGAATACTGGAAGATGCAACGCCTGCGCTTGGAAGATTTGAGTGCAACGCAGGCGGCCATGGACAGCCTTTCCGAGCCTGAGCGCCTGCTCAAGATCATGGATTTCAACCTGGCATGGCGGGAAAGACCTCTGGCCGCCTGCGTCAAAGATTGGGCGGAAATCCGGGACGATCTCTCCCTGCCCGAAGTGGTGGAACTGGAAGAGATGCTCAAAGCCATCAGCCGAGTGGGCATTTTGGAGGGAAACTCCGTGCCTGCCGCCGCAGCCGCAGCGGCGGACGCGCCATCCACTGCCGCCAGTGCCTGACGCATTACGAGCGTAAGCGGCGTAGTCCCCCCTGCGGGGATTGTGAAAACGAGCCTGTGCCGCTGCTGGCCGAAAATATCCCTGTCTGGCGGCTCTGGCTTCTGGCGCAAACGCAGTGGCGGGTTGGCTGGGGGCTAGTGGGCCTGGATTATCCGGCGGTCATGGCGGTGGCTCAACTGCACGGCATAGCCATGACCCCGGAACTCTTCTCCGGGCTGCGGGTGCTCGAATATGACACCCTGGAAGAACAAAACGAACAACGGAAATAAGCCGTGGCGGACAGGCACGTCAAAGTCGAAATCAGCGCGGTAGACCGCGCAAGCCAGGTCCTTCGCGGCATGGGTCGCGAAGCGGACGTCCTCAAAAGACGCCTTTCCGGCCTGTCCGGCGCGCTCGGCGGGCTCTTTTCCGGTGTGGGGGCCGGGGCGCTGGGAGCCCTTGGCGGCGGTCTGGCCTTTTCTTCGGTTATCGGTCAGGCCGCCGCTTTTGAATCGGCCCTGTATGAAACCACCAAGGTCACCAAGCGCAGCACCGAAGACATCAAGCAGCAGATGCTCTCCCTGCCGTCCAGTCTGGGCAGCGTCACGGAACTGACCACCGGTTATTATCAGGTGCTTTCGGCGGGCATATCGGATGTAGCAAAATCTCAGGAAACGCTGACCACAGCCTCAAAGCTCGCCAAGGTGGCCGGGGTCAGCCAATCCGAATCTATCCAGGCCCTTACCAAGATGATGGCTGGCTACCGGGGCGAGCTGAAAAACACGGCCCAGGCCGCTGACTTGCTACTGGACATTGAGGAATACGGCCAGGCCTCGGTACGTGAACTGGTGCCCATCATCGGCGATCTGGCGGGCGTGAGTCAGATCGCGTCGGTACAGTACAAGGAAATGGCGGCGGCCATGTCCTTGCTTACGCAGACGGCGGGCAGCCCGGCCCTGGCCGCCACGCAGTACCGGGCTTTGCTCATGGAGCTGATCAAGCCCAATGAGCAGATGCTCAAATTGATCCGATCCCTGGGCGAGGAAACAGGCTCGGCCCTGGTGGGCAAGCACGGCCTGGAGGGCGCGCTGAGGCTCTTGTCCAAAGCGGCCAAGGCCGGCAACACGGAGCTTACAAAATTTGTCGGCAGTTCAGAGGCCATCCTGGCCGTTAGCGCGCTTATGGCCAATGACTTCAGGGCGTATGGCGGCATCCTGGCGGAAGTGGGCCTCAAGGCTGGTCGCACCGACGAGAGCTTTCAGGCTTTTCTGAAAACATTTAAAGGAGTTGAGGGGCAGGCCAAAGCAACGGGCGAAAATCTGCTGGCCGCATTTGGTGAAGGTTTTTTGCCGGTCATCAAAACAAGCCTGGCCGAATTTTCGGGATATCTGGAGAAAAACAAGGAGAAAATCGCAGGATGGGGCAAAAGCGGCGCTGAAGCCATAACCGACATTGTCGATGGCGTCGGCCACCTCATGGACATCTGGGGAAAAATCCCGGATGAATTGGAATACGGCGTCATCGGCGCGATCCTTTTTGGCAAAAAAGGGCTACTGATCGGGCTTGCCGTACAATTTGTTAAGGATTTGAGAGCCACCAGCACGGTTATAGACTACCTTGCCAGCGGCAAAATTTCGCAGCAGGAGTATGACGGCATAAAATCGGCTGCCGATCGTTATCCCTTAATCGAGAAAGCCGACGCACGCGAGAGGGACGCTCTCGCCACTCAGAAATCAAGCCTTAAAGCGGCCATTACGCGGCAGATGCCCGGTCAGGGGCTATCCGTTACAAATCCGCTGACTTTCGACGCGCCCAGCCTGCGTTTGTCAACGTCGAAGCTGGAAATCAACTCCGGCCTCAAACCGGAACTTTCGTTGTCCATACCGAAATTGAAACTTCCGGAAGCGCCCAAGGAGAAAGGAGCCGAGGCGCAGTTACCGGAGAATTATACTCCGCCCAAGTTATCGGGTGGGAAGAATGGCGCGTCTGCCGCCAAAGCCGCAGCGGCGGCTCAGATTGATTATGCCAACGCGGTCAAAACCACGGAAGACAATATTGCGGCTCTCAAAGAGCAGCTCGCCATTGACCCGAGGGATACTTTCGTCAGGGCCGAGGCCAAGGCCCAGGCAGAATACAGAAAGGCCGTGAACGATTCCAATGCCGCCATCGACGCTCAGATCGCCAAAGGGAAGATCAGCGCATCTGAGGGCGAGCGGCTCAAAACACTCAAAACTGAATCCTTTGAGCTGGAAAAGCAGCTTAAAATCCGCGACGCGGAACAGAAAGCCCGGGAGAAAAGCGTCCATCTCACCGAGGGCCAGCTCAAATTTTATAAGGAACTTGGTGAGCTGTCCGGCGACTACGGTGATTCCGTAGAGCTCCAGAACAAGCTGATTGAGATACAGGCCAGAGATTACAAATATGTTTACGATATATCCGATGATCTGGTGGACAAGTGGGAGGAGCTGCAAAAGCTGCAAGTATCCACCGACCCCCTTGACGGCGCGTACCGTGGCCTGCTGAAGTTCGCCGCTGAATATTCCGACGCTGGCAAGCAATGGGAGGACATTACCCACAATTTTGCCTCGGACTTCAACAGCGCCACAAGGGACATGTTTGACGAGTTCCTGGACAAGGGCCGGGTGTCGTTTGACGACATGGGGCAGTTGTTCAAACGGCTGCTCAGGGACATGGCCTATCAGGCGCTGATCCAGCCCGTGGTGCTCTCGGTGGTGAACGGCGCGGCCGGGATGCTCCACGGCTCCACCACGGCGGGCGGGGCGGGCGGCGCGGCGGCTTCCGGCGGGTCGGGGTCCGGCTCTCTCCTTGACGCCGGTGTCGGACTGGCGCAGCAGTACGCCACAAGCCAGCTCATGAGCGGGGCGGGCGGAACCGGCCTGTTCTCCGGCATCACCGGCAGCATCAATTCCGCCGTGGCCGGGATGTTTCCGACGATGTTCGCTCCGACGGCCACGGAGACGCTTGTTTTCAACCCTTACACGGTTGAGGGGATGGGCGTTGCCATGGAGGCCCCGTCAACGCTGCCCACCTTCACAAGCGCGCTCGCGGAATCATTCGGCCCGGCCCTGTTGGGCGCGGGTATTGGCATCACCGCCAGTCCGTTTGTCAATAACCTGCTTGGGCTCAAGAACAATGCCGGGTCGCAGACCGGTTCCGTGATCGGCGGATTTGGAACAGCGGGCATCCTGGGCACGCTTGCCCTGGCGAATGTCTGGAATCCCGGCGGCTGGGTGATTGGCGGGCTGTCCGCCCTTGCCTCCCTGCTCGGCGGCGGCATCGGCTCATTCACCACCGGCGTGGAAGACGGCCCGCCCACATACGACTGGCACTTGCATCAAAGACTCTGGGAAAAGGGACCGGAAGAGGACGCGCCCTGGGTATTTGACGGCTATCGTGGCAGTTACAAGGGCGAGAAAGGCGATGCCTATCACGTGGACTCGTGGGGGAAATGGGGCATACCCGGCGAGTTGCGCAAGCAGGGCGCGGAATACGCCTACGGCGTGATGAGGGGCGTATCCGAACAGAGCTGGGCGCTGGCGGATGCGCTGGGCAAGGTGTCCGACTCAATGAGGGACGAATACCTGCTGGGCCTGGAGCGGCAGGGGGAGCTGTATCATTACAATCGCTGGCGCGGCGGGGACATTAGCGAGAAAAATCTGCAAAAGTCGGCGGAAGCATACACCCAGAAAGCCACGGAGCATATGGCCAATGCTCTCGGCAATGTGAACCTGCAACCGCTGACCATTGCCGCCGACGGCATGGCGGCCGATACGGTGGACGAGCTGGGCCAGTCCCTGACGCTGGCGTTTTCGTTTTTCGATGTGGGCGAAACCTTCAAGGATGAAAAGGTCAAGGCCAGATTTCAGGCTCAGGCCCGTAAACAGATTGTGGACGCCTTCGCGGACCTGGATTTCTCCTTCCTCCGCGTGGACTTCGACAAATCCAGCTTCGCCGGGCTGCAACAGGCCTACGCCGCCGTGCAGGCCTGGAATGTTGTCACATCCGGCATCCGTGGCATCATCAGTCCCCTGTCCGAGCTGGCTGGCCAGCTCAACACGGCTACCACGCAGTTTGACGGCTGGGTCGCCAATTTGCGCGCCCTGGGCTGGCAGGAGGAGGCCATTGCCGAGATCGAGCAGCAGCGGGCGCGCTACCTGCACGAGTACGCCACAGCCGCCACCCGCGCCGGGGAGCAGGATCTTGCCCTGCGCTCCCTGGCCCTGCAACTGGGGTCGGATTCCGACGCCTATGGCATCCGCAGCCTGCAATACAAACAGGAAAACGAGCTTGGCCAGCTGGCAAGACAGTACGGCAGGGATTCCGGCCTGTACTCCACGGCCGTGGAAATCCAGCAGGCCGAGCTGGCCCAGGCGAGAGTGACCCAGCTCGAAAAAGAGCTGGAAAAGGCGCTGGCGGCCGAACAGCAGGCCGCGCAGCAGGCCACGCAGAATCAGATCGCCGCCCTGAACGGTCAGGCGTCCTCCCTGCGTGAGTCGGCCCGCGAAGCCGAGCGCATGCGCGACGCATTTGCCGACATTGCCGATGCGTTGTTGCAGGCCCGGCGGGATATCTGGGCGTCCGGCGCGGACAACCTGCTGGGCACAAGCTACCGCGAGAGCATGGCGGCCCTTGATGATGCCCTTGCCAGGGGTATGGCGGGGGATCAGGACGCCCTGCGCGAGTTGCCCGGGCTGGCCGACAATCTGCTGGCAGCTGGCCGGAAAAGTCTGGCCACGCAGGACGAGTACAACGATCTGTTTTATGGTGTGGATCAAAAGCTCAGGGCCGCCCATGCGCGGGCGCAAGGCGGACACGACGCGCAGGCGGCCCTGGCCGACAGCCTCAATGCGCAGCTTGACGCCATCACGGCACAGACCGACGCATTGCAAAAGGCCATCAATGCGGGCACGGCAGCCGGAGAGTACACCGGCAGGAGTGTGGACGCCATCAGGGCGGAGCTGGAGCTCATGCGGGCCGTGCTGGCAAGGGAAAAGGCCGACGTGACCGGCGACACGTCCGCCGGTGGCGCATCCCTGTCGCAACGCGAGGCGCTTCTCTGGGCCAAGTCCAACCAGCTCAACGCCCAGGCCCACATGGGCCGCGTGGACTGGACGCCGGAGTCAACACTGGCGGAGATATACCGCAACAACCTGACGCTGGAATCCTGGCACGACCGTTACGGCCGCCATGAAAATCTGGGTGTCAGCTATGACACGGCAGCCGCGCGGCAATCCATCCTGGCCAACAAGGCCGGGCTGATGAATGCCGGGCAGACGCTTGCCGCCGGGCAGACCGCCGGGGGATGGACGGCGCGGGGCGTGCTGGATGAAATCCACCGTCAGGGCATGACGCCGGACGAGTGGTACCTGCGTTACGGTCTGGGCGAGGGAGTGCAGGGCGGCCATGTGGCCCGTGCCGGCAATGACCGCCACGATTACGACGCGCTCCTGCAGGACAAGGCGGCCAGACTCAGTGCCGAGAAACACATGGGCATTGCGCACTGGACTGCCCGGGACGTGGCCGCCGAGATCGCCAATCAGGGCATGACCGTGCAGCAGTGGTACGAGCTGTACGGCAGGCAGGAGGGTTTTGTCCTCAAGGCGGCAGCCACCACAAACAGGGTGGTGGAAAAGGGCCTTGACGGCATTGACAGGAGCATGGCTGCCCAGCTTGCCTCCACGGGCGCGCTCGGCTCCGTCATGTCCGACATGGGCTCAAGCGTCAACGGTTACATGCAGGCCGTCCAGTCCGGCATGAGCGGGCTGTCGTCCAGCCTGTCGCGGCTCAATCTCAGCGTGACTGTCAACGTCAACGGCGGATCGTCCTCGACCAGCGTCACCGGGGCTTCCGGGGCCAGCGGGGCTTCCGGGGCCAGCGGGGCTTCCGGGGCCGCCCCGGTGGTGGACCCTCTCGCCCGTCTGTCGTCGGCCACCGGCGTCTTTGGCTCCCACTACCAGAGCGAGTACGCCCTGCTCGCGGCCAAGGCCCGACGGATGATGGACGCTGGCGAGTTTGACAACCTGCCGAACGGCTACACGTCCTGGAACGCCGCCGCCGTTGCCCAGGCCATCAGGGACGCCGGATTACCCAACACAAAAAACTGGTACGAGAAATTCGGCAAGGCCGAGGGCTTTGCCGGGGGCGGTCTGGCGCGCGGCCTGTCCGTCATCGGCAACGAGCTGGTGGATTTTAAAACCAGCTCCCGCGTGTATCCGGCGGAAACCACGTTTGCCATGGCCGAGGGCGGCTTTGAATTTGCCCGCGGCGCCTATGAGGGCATGCGCGACCTGAGCCGGATGCTGTACAGTATCCCGGCCGCGCCGCGCGGCGACAGGGCGGAACTGACGGCCCTGCGCGCGGAAGTGGCGCAGATGCGCAAGGACAACGCGGCCATGCGCGAGCTGCTGGAAAAGATTGCAGGCAATACCCGCAACGCCAGCGACGTGCTGGACAGGGCAAGCGTGACGGGCCTCCCGGTCCGCGCCGTGGCATAGGAGGCGACAGTGTACGTCATCATCCCACACCCCATCGACTATGCCAATGTCCAATCCTCCATCCCGGAGGATGCCACCGCCCCGTGGAGCGCGACGAAGACATACGCCCAGGGCGACAAGGCCCGCGTGGGCTACAATATCTATACAAGTCTGGTTGGCTCCAACACGGGCAATGATCCCGAAAAAACTTTTTCCGGCCTGTCCGCCAAGTGGAAAAAAAGCGGCGTCAGCAACCGGGGGGCCATCTTCGACGAGTTTGTGCATACGCAAAGCGTCGCGCCGGAGGACACGCCCCTGGAAGTTTCCGTGCCCTGGAACATGGCCACGGGTTTTGCCGCGCTCAACATCAGCGGCGCGGTGAGCATGAGCGTCAGCATCAAAGACGCGGACGGGCAGGTTGTGGGGCAAAAGACCTATGACCTGCTGGATGGCGTGGACAACTGGTACGACTATTTCACCTACCGCTTTTCCTTCCTCCGCGACTTGGTCGACATGGATCTGGGCGGCTTTATATCCGGCACACTGACCGTCACCCTGACCGGCAGCCGCCCGGCCATGGGCTGCCTGGTGGTCGGCGATCTGGAGGAGCCCGGCGCCACGCTCTACGGCTGCACGGCGGAGCTGATCAATTACTCCAGCATAGAGACAAACACGTTCGGCGTGACGGAGATTGTGGAGCGGGTCAGCGCCAAACGCTACGACTGCGAGCTGTACCTGCATCCCCGCCGCGCCGACGCCGTGTTCGCGCTTTTTGACGATCTGCGCGCGCGGCCCTGCGTGTGGATCGGCGACAACCGGCCCACGGACCAGGGCGGCCACGCCTATCTGACGGCTTTCGGCTTGTACCGCAAGGCGGCGCTTTCCGCCGAAGGCCCCAACCAGTGTAAATACAATATGGAAATCACGGGGTTGATATGAGCCAGACCAACGAATTGATCCAGGCCCTGCCCGAATTGCCGGTGCCGCCGAACCCGGCGAGCGACAGCAAACAGCAGTTTATCGTCAAGGCCGAGGCGTTTACGCGCGCTCAAAAGCAGTTCGGCGACCAGCTCAACAGCGACTTTGTGCCCAAGGTCAACGCCATCGGCGGGGATATAAGTGTGGTGGTCACAAATCTGCCCGCCATCCAGGCCGCGCCCGGCCATGCGGCGGCAGCGGCCCAAAGCGCGGCACAGGCCGGAACCAGCGCGCAGGCCGCCGACGCGGCCAAAGCCGCCGCAGAAGCGGCGCAAGCCGGGGCCGAAGCGGCGCGGGCCGAAGCGGAAACGGCGCGGGACGAGGCGGAAACGGCCAAAACAGCCGCAGAAGCCGCGCGGGACGCGGCACAGGCGGCCCAGAGCGGGGCCGAGACGGCAAGGGACGCGGCGGAAGCCAGCCGGACAGCGGCCGAAACCAGCGAAACCAACGCCGCCGCCGGCGCGACCGCGGCCACGCAAAAGGCCGGCGAGGCATCCGACAGCGCGACGGCGGCCCTGGCGGCGCGGACCGCCGCCGAAACCGCCCTGGATGGTGCTGAAACAGCGCGGGATGCGGCAATAACCGCAAAAACAGAAGCGGAGGCCGCAAGGGACGCGGCGCAGGCCATTGTGGGCATCACTCTTTCCGACGCCGTGGACAGTGACAGCAGCGAGACGGCGGCCAGCAGCAAGGCCGTTAAAACGGCCTATGACAAGGCTGTGGAAGCAACTGGCGTGCCTGTGGGAGCTTCCCTGTCGTGGGGCGGCATGCAAGAACCGGAAGGCTGGCTCTTCGCCAACGGGGGGCTGGCGCGAAAAGCGGACTACCCGGCCCTGTACGCCGCTATCGGGGATGCCTACGGGGGCGCGGATGTGCCGTCCGATTCGTTCAGGCTGCCGAATCTCAGGGAATACGCCGATGTGAGCCCGATAAAACGGGTGTTCAGCGGCAATTGTCAGATTTTAGACCTCAACGTCGCGACGGGCGACGTTGTTTTCACCGATGCCGCCAGCGCGAACGGAGTACGGCTTTTGCGCGACGGCGCGACCGATCCGGAGGATTTGCCGTACTGCCCGGTTCACGCGTCAGATCTGGCGTTTGACAGCTCAAACGGCCATCTCTGGTGCGCTGGAACTCTCAAGGCGAACACATCCCACCACGCCATAGCCGTCCTGCGGAATGGGAACTGGGAAATCGTGGTCAGCGGCACGAACAGGCTAGCCGTCGCTGCCCTTGCCGTTAATCCAGTCTCTCACGATGTGTGGTATGCCGAAAATTACCCTGTGCATAAAGTGAACGTCCTGCGCGGCGGAACCGGCGAGCCGCTGTCCGTCTGGGATTCCGGGGTTCCGGGGCTGATCACTTCCATCAGGTGCGACCCGTCCAGCGGCGATGTATGGACTTTCTCGAATGCCGGCGGGCTTTTTGTCGCGCGCGGCGGCGTGGGGGAGATCCAGAACGCCATTGCTATGCAGGGCTGGAACAATGGGAAACTGGCCGTGAATCCCGTCACCGGAGATGTGCATATGACCGCCTACCATCTCACGACGTACATGTCGATCACGCTGCCGGGCGGCGGAGGCGCCCGTGTGGATTGCGAAATGCCTGGTGTGCAAGGCATTGCCTCCCTGTCTCCGGACAGCGTGTCGGGATGGCTGTGGGCGGTCTATCAGTACAATGGACCCACGGGCAACAGCATGTTTGGCGTTGCCCTGCGCCGCGACATCCGGGCGGGATGGGAATATTTCCCGTATGGTTCGCATCTGTCGTGGTGCGCCGTCAATCCGGCGACCCACGACGTATGGGTTGGAGGCGGCAACGGCCTGTATTTCATTCGGGGCAATACCATATTTTTCCGGATTCTCCGGGCCGCATAGGGGGGGCGACATGCGTGTATACTTTTTTTCTCCGGAACGTCTGTATACGGGCCTGAGCCTGGACTACGCGGGGGCGGTGCCGCCGCGCAACGCTACCGACGTTCCTCCGCCGGACGGCAAGCCGGGATTTTTCCAGCGGTTTGACCAGGCCGCCGGAGTGTGGGCGCTGGTGCCGCGTGACGAGCTCCCGCGCCCGCCCGCCTTCCCGCAACCGACGCCGGAAGAAACGCTGGCCGGGGCGCGCGCCGCGAAACTGACGGAAATCAACGCGAAATGCGAAGCCGCTCTGGCCGCGCTGACGCCCACCTACCCGGAGCGGGAGCTGCTGACCTTTGACAAACAGGAGGCCGAGGCCAGGGCGTATCAGGCGGACAATACCGCGCTCACGCCCATGCTGGCCGCGCTGGCCGCCGAGCGCGGCATGGAGCTGTCCGATCTTGCGGACAGGGTGATTGCCAAGGCCGACGCCTTTTCGCGGGCGTCCGGGCATCTTATCGGCCAGCGCCAGCGCCTAGAGGATGCTCTGGAGGCCTGCGAAACCGTGGAGGAAGCGCTGGCCATCGAGGTCAACTACATCCTGCCCGGTGCGGGCGGGGCGGCCGCCTGATGCCCGGCACGTTGTCTTACGGCAAATCCGTGCTCATCGCCCTGGACCAGCTTGTAAACACCGTGTGCGGCGGCTGGCCCGACGAAACCGTCAGCAGCCGGGCCTGGCGCTGGGAGCTGGCCGGAGTGCGCTCCTGGCCACGCAAGTCCATTGACGGCCTGGCCCTGATCTTTGGCGACCGGGACCACTGCCGGGAGTCATACGAGAGTGAGCGCCTGGGGCGGCAACTGCCGCCGGAGGCCCGGCCTGTCCGCAAAACCCGCAACCTCAACAAGCAAGGAGATTGATCATGACTGTTGGAGCTTTTGTCTTTGCCGCCGTCTGGGGCGTCGTCTGCGCCGTTATCGGCGCTCTGGCCACCCGCGCGTATCTCAGGAGCAAGGGCAGGCTGAGGGCCTGACCGTGCGGACGCGGCGCATGTCCGGCTTTTGGGCTGGCGGCGGCTCCTGCCCGGTTTGCGGGCATGCGCTAAGACTTGTGGTCACGCCTGACGGTTTGCGCCGGGTATGTCCTCTTTGCGGGCATGTCCGGCGCTGACCGGAGGCGTTTTTTATATCGGTCACTTTTTGAGCAATCAAAAATCCTATTAACTTGCGCCGCAATCTTTGCATTTGCTATGCTGGACGCATGTGCAAACTCTTTGATCCTCTTGCCAAGCTGGCCGGTCTGGGCGCGTATGCTCATATGGCGGTCGGTCCCGATGGACGGAGGACCGTCCGCCTGACCTTTGCCAAGTGGGTACGGGCTGACGGCGTGCGCAAGGCCCAGGCAATCCGCGCGCGATATGAGCGGTTGATCCTGATGCAGATGGATGTGCCGCCGGGCGACAGGCCTCGCACGGTGCAACAGCTTGTGGCTGCCGGCAGAGTGCGGTTGGCGAACGGGAGATATGTGTCGGCGTAGTACACTTTATATAATGGATTTGACTGTCTGACGTTATCTCATACAAGCCCCCTCCAATGGGGGCTTTTTTATTATAATTATGCGTTTTTATTGATTTTTTTGTTGACGCCAAGAGTCCTTATGGTATGAATAAGTTATGCAAAATCAACAAGTTACCCAAACAAGGAGTCAAATTATGAATCAGGGACAACACATGAATGAAGTCTCCAGCGTGCTCATCGACCAGTTGGAAGACCATGAAGACGTGGACATCATCCTCATCCTGCTCAAGCTCCGCTATAGCGGTTTGGGATTGGAGTGCCCCGCCCCGGAATACGAAAATATTGTCTCACAACTTGAAAACGTGCTTGACGCCAGCGGCATGGAGCCCTCTGAAATCAACCGCGTCCTTGACCGCGCTTATTGCAGATTCGCGGACTGCTAACCTCAATCCGCCCCGTCCGGTGCCACACGGTCGGGGCGGTCCCCTCCAACTCTCAACACAAGGACCACCATCATGAACGACTACGAAGCAAAACTGGAAGCACGGCGGGAACGCTACGAAGAGAAGGCTGAACAACTTCGCGTGGAAGCGAAAAGGCTGCACCAGCGCGCGCATGAAATGGCCGATGTCATCCCATTTGGCCAGCCGATTCTGGTCGGCCACTATTCCGAAGGGCGCGACCGACGCTATCGGGAGCGCATTCACAACACCTTTGGTAAGGCTTTCGCCACGATGGATAAGGCAAACCACTACGAGCAGAAAGCGGCCTCCGTGGGCACGGGCGGCATTTCCAGCGACGATCCCGATGCCGTGGTCAAGCTCAAGGAAAAGCTGGAATCGTTGCAGCGCAACCATGAATGGATGAAAAACGTCAACGCCGCCATCCGCAAAGGCAAGACGCCGGACAAACAGATTCCCGCCCTGGTGGCCCTGGGCATGACGGAAGCGGAGGCACAGGAACTGCTCAAACCCGATTACTGCGGACGCATCGGCATTGCCCCGTACTCGCTCCAGAACAACAACGCCAACATCCGCCGCGTGGAGCAGCGAATCAGGGAACTGGAACGCGCGGCGGAGAGAAACGTCACGGTGGAGCGGGAAGGCAACGGCTACACCTACCGCGAGGACGCGGACGAAAACCGGGTGATGTTCCTCTTTGACGGCAAGCCGGAAGAGGCAACCCGCAAACTGCTCAAAGCGTATGGCTTCAAATGGTCCCCGACACGCACCGCCTGGGTCCGAATGCTGAACAACGCGGGCCGCTATGCCGCCACCTGTGTCCGGCGTGAGCTGGAAAAAACCGAGTAAGCCGTTCCTTCATCCATGAAAAGCCCCGCTCCGGCGGGGCACTTTTTTTTAATAATTATTTGATTTTGTTTGATTTTTTTGTTGACGCCAAGCGCCCTTATGGTATGAATAAGTTGTGCGAAATCAACAACTTACAAACAAAAAGGATCGCACCATTTACTGACCCACTCCGGCCCCCGTGCCACCGGGGGCCATAACCTCAACCCAAAGGACTGCCATCATGCAAAACGTCACCATCACCACCTCCGACCCCATCCTGCTCACCAACTGCGGCTAGGGCCGGCACGCCCCCGCCGACATCAACGATTATCTGGGCCGTCTCGTGCGCAGCTATGACACGGTGTTCACCGTGGTTCGAGTAGAGCCGTCCACCCGCGTCGCCCGCCGTATGGACGGCAGTATCATCGCCGGCGCCGCCCGCCTGTATATCGCCCGCCAGGGCGAGGGCGAGCGTGCCCACGGGCACTGGATTGAGGCCGACAACGTGGCCGCCCCCGGACTGACCGTGTTGCACTGGGATCGCCGCACGGAAGTCCGCTCCTCCCCGGAGGACTGCGAGGCCCTATACCAAGCCGCCATGAACACAGAAGAAAAACTTCGTCAGGCCGAGGAAAAGCGCCGCGAAGATGAAATCCGCTGCGAGGGATTGTGGAAGGAGTTCACGCCGGCATGGGCCAAGGGCTACCTCATAGCCGAATACCATGAGGACAAGTCCGACATCCAGACCGATTATTTTGCCTACAGCGTGACGGAAACCGTGTTCCTGGGCTTTTCCAAGTCCGACCGGAATAGTTTTCCTGAAATGCGCAAGATAGCGGCCGCCTTCCCCGAAACCGCCCACCTCGCGGGTTCCGAGGGCGTGGAACACCGCGAAAACTATAGCGGCGGCTCCGGCTACTATCTGGGCGGCGACCGCGGACGTTACTCCGGGTGGATCATCCGCAAGCGCAGCCTCAAGTACGGCCTGCCCAGAGGCGGCACGGCGGTGATCGATTTCTCCCACTGGATTCTGAATCACTAAAAAACACAAGCCCCCGGCCAGTGCCACATGGCCGGGGGCCCATACTCAAAAAGGATCGCCATCATGCACGAATGCACCACGCTCACCATGCACGTTTTCCGGCACGCCTTCGACGACGACAGCACCTTGCTCCGCGTCGGCGACCGCCTGTTTCGGCTTTACCACGGGCTGCGGCCCATCGCCCTCGCCCAGCGCAAGAGCCGGGACTACCGGCATCTGCGCCGCCCCCGGCCTCTGTCGCCGGAAGATACCGCCCGCCTCATCCGGCTGGTCCGCGAAGTCGAAGACATGGCCGCTCATTGGACAAGCGACCCGGAGGCCCGCCATGCCCTGGACTGAGCCCAACCCCATCACCGGCGCGTGCCGGTGGGAACCGACCCTGGCCGAAATGCAGCGGGACGCCCTGAACCTTTACGCCTGGCTCCTGCCCGCGCGCGTACCGCACAGTTACGCGGCATTGGCCCAGGCTATCCGCGCTGCCTATGACACCACAGGCGGCCACATGGCCGCCCGGCGTAACCGGGCTTTTGCCGAGGCCCTGGAGTGCTCGCCGGAACGGCGATTTATGTGCAAACGGGTATAATTCGTTGTTTTATTCTTGACATAATGTGTAAAAAGTGTGTATATAATAAATATGAACAGCAGGGAAATCATCAAAATGTTGCAGGACGACGGCTGGTATCATGTCTCCACCGAAGGGGATCACTGGCATTTCAAGCATCCCACCAAGCCCGGCAAGACCACCGTCCAGCATCCCAAAAAAGACCTAAACATTTTTGTCATCAAGAGTATTGAGCGCCAGTCAGGCCTCAAGTTAAGGAGAACGAAATGAAGACTTACTTTGCGGCATTCATTCCGTCGGACGGCCAGTGGGCCGTCCTGTTTGCGGATTTTGAGCTGTCCACGCAAGGGGATACGCTGGACGAAGCCTTTGCCGCCGCGCAGGAGGCGTTGCGCGGGCGCGTGAAATGCATGCTGGAAGATGGTGAAGCCCTGCCGGAGCCGTCTGATATGGTTCAGGCGCGCAGCCGCATTGCCCATTGGTGCGCCGAAGAGAATTTGCCCCTGCCGGAAGGCACGCTGTTCCAGATGGTTCCCTGCGAAGAAGTCGGCACCCGGCTGGTGCGCGTCAATGTATCCTTTCCCGAAAGTGTTCTGGAGCGCATCGACGCCAAGGCCAAACTGGCGGGCATGACCCGCAGCGGCTTTCTGGCGGCCGCCGCCCAACGGTATCAGGCATAGCACTCTAGTCGCAGAAATTCATAAAAATATGTCACAATATGTCAAAAACCAGAAGAAGGTCCGCGCCTCCGGCCTCGGCCTGTGGTCCGTGCCTGAGCCGCTGCCGCCTTGGGTGTGGCGGACGCGGCACACGACCAAGTAAGCAAAGCCCCCGTGGTCCACTGACCGCCGGGGGCTTTGCTTTAAAGATACCAATGTTTATCTGCTCGGCGGCATGGCCGGACTTCCGTCAGCCTGGGGACAGGGCTCTATTAATAAAAGATGTGCTACTTCTCGGTTCAAATTAATTTCTTCAAAATTGTAGGCAGCAGCGGCAATATTTTATCTGCGTTGCCTGGCTGCTCTCCATATGACCATCGTTTTTCGTCTATATTGTAGCCGTATTTTTTGTTGCCAACGTAAACATTGACCCAAGGAAGAGACTCTGTCCATGAAGTGACAAGCGTCCCGGCTCCTTCTATTACTCCAGACCAAATACCAGGTTCGGCGTATGGAATACGGGCGTCCTTGGCGTTAAGATGGACGAATATATCAGTAAAAGGGGTCAAAGGGCTTGGGATGTCATCAGGGTGTCGTACATAATAGTGCATCAGGTGTTTGCAGACGCGACAGGGGCTGTCTTGTGGAGTGTCTGCCCGTTTTTCTTGGAAATCCGGGCAAGAACAGGTCACACTGGCGGGAGAAATAATATAACTGATGTCTTCTTGCGATTCACTCGGCATAGAAATGCGTTTCCCTTCTATGGGGTAACGGGCTTTACCTTTCCACGGCTTGGCAGGAGTTCGCGTCCAAAAATAAAAAAAACAGATGGCAAGAACTGCGAGAAGACCAACAACAAGAAAGATCTGTGTTGTACTGAGCTCATTGACTGCTTTGGAAACCGCACCAAAAACAGCAAGGATTGCAAAGATCACTATCGCCCGGCCTACTATGCCGAGATCGTCAAAGCCCTTTGCCATGTTCAGCCCCCATCTATGGCAAGCGCGTATTTCCGCTTTTTCCCTCAATCTCCACATCCAACAATCTTTGCGTGAGTCGCCGGTTCAGGCGGCGCTCTTCGGCCAGTTCCGCTTCCAGCTCGGCAATACGTCGTTTTTCCTCCCGGCACGGAGCGCCGGAGATGACCTTCGTGCCGCTGAGCGGTTCACCTTCGCCAAAAAACAGCCATTCACGGTTTACTTGTGGATATATCGCAAGAATTTTATCCAGTAAAGATTTTCTGATTTTTTCTTGACCATCAGAATTTAGATAGCCAAAAAAAGTAGGCTGAGGGATACACAAGCGTTTTGCAAACTGTGTTTGAGAATTATTTTCAAATAATTCAACGAGTTTTAAAAGGCGTTCGTATAGTTGCATTTGATAAAATTTTCGATTGATTTTAATTGAAAATTTAATTAAAAGTTGTTTCAACAACACAACTCAACAAATCAAGTTTCCAAATTCCGGGCCAAGCCCGGACGCCGCCGGGGCTGGAAAAAGGCCCAGCGAAAAACCGACTGGAGGGGATTGCATCCGGCCCCGGCGGTTAGCACCAGCCGCCGTGATGGCAGCCCGTCAGCAGCAGGACGGCCGTCACGGCAAGAAGTAAAAGCGAGGGTTTCAGCATGGCAACCTCACGGTTTGGTAAAGCGGATTATCCGGCTCCTTCGCCGTTTTTTTCGATATTGTTCGCAGCGCCTTTGTCCCCGACCCCGTCCACAAGCAGGCGTGTGGTAAGCAGGCGGTTCAGGCCACGCTCTTCACGCAGCTCTGCCTCCAATGCGGCCACACGTTCCTTGAGCTCCGCCACTTCGTCCGTGCTGTTCTGCTCGCCAGATACAGGGGGAGACGGCGGTTCTGGCTCCAGCATAGTGCCCTCGTCATAATAAAGCCATTCGCGGCGTACCTGCGGGCAAAGTTCGGCAATTTTCGCCAGATGCGGCCAGAGATTGTCCTGGCGTTTGGTGTTGCACCAAGCGCTGAAGGTGCTCTGCGGGATGCCCAAAGCCTCCGCCAGTGCCTTGTCGGTCTGAAAATAGCGCCGGGCAACCTGTTTTACGCGTTCGAATAGTTCCATAATTTTAGTTTTTAGAATTCAATCTACAAATCGAGTTGACATAAACCTAAAATCTGGATAGATTTATCTCAACGAAATTTAGAAACTTAATTTTTAAACTTAGCTAATCAACGTAATAACAAGGAAGCCAAGCCATGACAACTGACACTCAAAACCGCCTGCGGCAGCTCCGGGCGTGGATGAAGGATAAGAAGGTCACGGACGTTTTTGTGGCGCAGTTTATGGACGTATCGCCCCAGGCTGTAAACAAAATGCTGAAGCGTCCCACAATACGCACGGATCGCCACAAGGTTTTCGTTGAACTGGGGTTTCCGGTGGAACTCCTGCCGCGCCCGGAAAACCTCAAGCCTGGCCCGCGTCCCAAAATACCGGAGCTGCCCTTGATGCAAGACCGCAAAATTTTGACCAGTGCCGCCGGAGTCCCCTTGGCATAGCCGCTTCCAGGCCAGCCGTCACGCTACTCTGAAGGAATTTTTAGCATGCGCGAGTATCCCCGTATCACGCCTATCCTGCGGCAGCTTGTGCTATCCGCCCCCAACGGCCTGCCAGCCAAAGCCGTTGCCGCGTTGCTGCAACGCGACTACAGAACGCTGCTGGCCGAGTTGGGGGAACGCAGCGGGCACAAGGCCGGCGTGGAACTCTTGCTGCCCATCATGGGCGTGACCGGCTCGGACCTGCCGCTGGACGTTATAGCCGAGGCTTGCGGCGGTTTTTTCGTCCGCATGCCGGAAGCGGAGGACGAGGAGCACGCCGTGCACCGGCAGTGCATGAAGGCTGTGAGAGAATTTGGCGAACTGATGCAAACTGTGGCCAAGGCTCTGGAGGACGGCACCATCACCCAGGATGAGCGTCGGGCTATTGCCGAGGTAGGCTACCGGGCCTCCACCGGCATCCTGACCCTGCTGCGCGTGGTGGAGGCCAACACCCAGGGCAACCCATAACAATTGGAGCAAAAAAAAATGCCCCGGCGCTGCTGCAACAGTACCGGGGCCAACTCCAAAAAGGAGCATTCGTATGCCCAGAGACTATTTCACCCCGGCCCGGCCTGTCAAGGCCGCCTGCTACATCCTCAATCTGGGAGTCTGCAAGATGCGCGTCCGCGCCACCCACCGGGGCATCCTTGAACTGTTACTCGAACTTTTGCCGCAGCCCGGCCGGACCCAGGAGGTGCGGGCATGATTACCTTTCTCGTTATCTTCGCCGCCCTGGGCGTGGCCCTCGGCCTGTGGGGAGAATTTGCCGAACAGCGCCGCCTGGGCCGCATGGCCCGCGACTGTAAAAAGGGGAGGGGCCGGGCATGAACGGAATCGTACCCAAACAAGAGCGCATGGACATCGCGGAGTTCATCGCCCAGGCCGACAACGACAGCCGCACCACGGGCTTTTTCCTGCTCCTGGTGGCGCCGCGCAAGGATGGATTCGCGCGCGAATCCGTGCTCACCGTGGGCGAGCTGCCCGTGGAGCCCATCATGGACCACGTTATCAAGCGGAGCCTCACCAAGCTGGCGGAAATGACCAAGCCGCTTTTTTCCGAAGAGGATCGCCGCCAGTTCCATCAGGAAATCGACATTGTGCTCGGCGTAACCGGACTCGAAGCTCTGACGTTTTCGCTGACAGCCTATCACGAGAATGGCGTCAAGGTTATGTCCGTGGGCAAAGGAAAGGTATGCGCGGAAGACTTTATTCGTACAGACCTGCGGCTCCTGGCGGACAAATGCAGGGACATGGGCACGCCCAACTCCATCGCTATGCTGCCCCTCATCGCAATGTGTATCGAATACATCGAACACCTCTACAACCAATCGCACGATGAGAGCCTTTCTTTTATTGATACAACAGTCACGGAGGCGCGGCAATGAAATACGACATCGGTCAGAGTGTCCGCTATATCCCCGGCTATCGCGGCTACTTCGCCGCCACGGTGGTGGATTACGACTATGGTGTGGCCACAAGCTACCTCATTGAATTTTCGTCCGGTCTGCAAGTCAGCGCGTGGGAAGACGAACTGGAGGCATTATGAGCGAGCAAACCGACATCAATTTCGCGGAACTTATGCGCCAGAAAGAGTAGATTGAAGTCTGCTTTCATACACTTCTGTTCCCATGTCCCTTTTGCGGGCACCCCTTGTCCAAATCAGAAACAAGAAGGTTTGGCGGCGAGCTGAGCATATCCTGCGCGTGTGGCGCGAGAATGGGTTACAACTTGGGTGTTCTGGAACTTCTCGCGGCGTGGAACAGACGCGACGGGAAGGAATTCTCTTTAGAATCGCAATACGCTCAGAAGCTTGTCTCTGTACAGTCGGAATTTGAAGCGTTCAGGCAATCCGCTATGTACACGATTGCAGAGCTGAAAAAGGCCGTTGCGCTGGCAGAGGATCGCGCCGCCAAGGCCGGAGCGGCGCAAAAGGAGCAGGCATGAAACCCCTCACCGTCTATACTGCCGCGTCGTTCCGCTTGCTGCATGCCGTGCGCCTGTTCCACGACGCCCTCCGTGCTCGCATCCCGCAAGTGCGGATATGGGACTGGACCGACATGGGCATGCCGCCGCAGGGCCTCACGCCCGAACAACGCCGCCGTTGGTTCGATACCGAGCAGCAGGGCGGCCAGGTCTACCGTTTTTGTCGGGACGCCTGCGCCAGCGCCGACGTGGTGGTCTATCTGGGCCACTCCGGCCAGGACGCGGGCGTGGAAGTGGGCTTGGCCGCCGGGGCGGGCGTGCCCGTCATCGGAGTGGCCGGACCTCTGGAAGCGCCGGGCCTCATGCTGCACGGCGCGATGAATCTCTGGTGCCGCGACATCCAGGAGGCCGTGAGCCTTCTGTCCCGGCTCGCGGGCGACTGCGGCGGTGTGGCATGTGATGTCTGTAAGGTCAGCGCCCTGTGCGACGGGGAAGGGAGGGAGTAGCCATGACCACCTGGAGAGAAATTCCCGCACCGGCCAAAAAGGCCGACTACCGCTATAAGCATCTGCGCCTTCTGGCCGAGCCGCCCGCAGTCGGCATGCATCGCTCGCCCGAAACGCCGCCCTTGCCCGTCCGCATCAACGACGTGACGAAAATCTCCATGCGCCGCGCTGCCAAAGATACCTGGCGTGTCAGCCTTCCCGACGTGTCCGCATGGGGAGGCGTGCGCGTCTTGGAGCTGGAATGGAAATGTCCGCACTGCGCCGAGGCCCATCGTATCCTCATCCCTGAATCCTGGATCGCGGAGGGCAAGGCCGTGTTCGTGGAAGCGGTAACGGAGGAGAGCCATGTCTGAGCGCAATATTCTGACCTGCGCCCACTGTGGCGTCAGTTTCGTCCAGACCGCCTATCACCCTCGCTCGTATTGCTCCGACGCCTGCGCCCGCGCGGGTCGGAACAAAATGCTCAAAGAGGTCTGGAACGCTCGGAAAGGCGGCGACTTTGAGGTGCCCCGCGATACGTTCATTTTTTCCTCGTCGGACGGCTATCATCGTGAGGCCAGTCCGTTTACGGGCTTTTAGGGGAGGGCCGTGAGATGAATGACGACCGTCGCAAGCGCATTGACGAGGCAATGGAGCACATTTCCGCCGCGCGGGAAATCCTTGATACTGTAATCGCCGAAGAACAAGAGGCTTTTGACAATCTCCCGGAGGGTCTCCAGAGCAGCGAACGCGGGCAGAAAATGGAGGAAACGGCAGACAGCTTGTACTCCGCCCACTCAGACCTTGAGGACATTGAAAGCCTGCTGGAGGAATGCAAGGCATGAGGCGGGAATGCGGAGCATACCCCCCGTTGGCCGTGCAGACGGGCCGTTGCCGCTTGGCTGTTGAGGTTTTCGCGCGGACCCTGCGCTGGTTCACGCCTGACGTGTTCACCGGCTACAGGCAGGCCCAGGCGCAGCTCGCCAAGGTACGCCGCTGGCAGACGGAGGTGAACCGGCACATCCGTTCCCTCCGTCTGTCCAGGGTTTCAGAGCTGGCCGTGGCCCGCGCCCTCAAGCTCATTGACGCCCGTAACAATATGCGGGGCCTCTCGCCTGAGGCCGCCAGCTTTCGCAAAGTGGCCTTGCTCTGGTGCGGCCTGACCCTGCTGGAGGACGCGCGCAATACCTGCCCGCTGCTGGCCCGATCCGGTCGGATAATTGCCCATTCGGCCAGCCCGGCGACCGTCTGTGGGTCAAGGAAACATTTTGCAAATATTACCCCTCAGAAACGTGGCCCGAGCCAAAGGCCCTGTACAGGGCGGACGGGATCACCCTGTGTGCCACTGACAGCGAGGGTAAAAAGCAGCGCTGGACGCCCTCCATCCACATGCCGCGCACCCTGTCTCGCATCACCCTTGAGATCACCAACATCCATGTGGAGAGGGTGCGGGATATCAGCGAGGAAGATGTCCAAGCGGAAGGTTTCAGCGACAGGCCCGCTTCTAACAACAAATTCCGCATTGCCTGGGATTTACTGTACTGGAAACGCGGCCTTGGCTGGGACGTAAACCCGTGGGTCTGGGTTGTAACTTTAAAGATGCTGGAGGAACAGCCATGCCCGAAAAACTGAAGCCGTGCCCGGCGTGCGGGAACAAGGATGCCGTTACAAGGCGAGGCTGCGACCACTATTTTGTGAAATGCTCACACTGCTGCATGTCCGGGCCAATAGATGATGTCATGGCAGTGGCAGAAGCCGCCTGGAACTCTCTTCCCCGCGCCCCGCACATCACCCCCAACGACGTCGATTGCAAGGGCTGCCCTGAACGTCGGTATCAAGGGGCAGGTCACGGCCAACAAAGCAACCGAGGATAGCCGCCATGAGCGCCAAGCAATTACCTCCGGCTCCCCAGCTCACAGAACTGGCACCGTATCTGGAACAGCTTCCGCCCTTTATCTCCCGCAAGAAGGTGGCCTACTTCACGGGCGGAGCTGTATCTCCGAAGAAGCTCGCCAACGATGACGCAGCCAGCAAAGGACCGCTCGTGCGCCAGAAAATAGGGGAATCCGTCGTCTACCCGACGGCGTTCTTTCTGGCGTATCTTGAAGCCAAAGGGGTTAAGACCATTGTCGTCCCTCAAATCTGAGTCATACTTGCTTCCGGGCCAATGCGATGCGGGCCAGAGCCTGTTCGCGCTTGGTCCGATCGCACAGATGCAGATATATTTCCGTGGTTGTGACCGACGCATGCCCCATCAACTCCTTGAGGGTATAGATGTCGGTCCCGGCTTCGAGCATCTTGGTGGCGTAGGTATGGCGCAGCGTGTGCCATACCACCACGTTGCGCGGATCAGACACCCCTTTGTTGAATTTAAGCTTATCCATGATGCGGCGCATGGCCCGATTCAGCCCGTTTGGGTCGCGGGCCTGCCCGTCCGGCCCGGGGAAAAGATAGGGTCCGTTCTCCGGCTCGGACAGGCGGCGGCGCAGCATTTCCAGAGCGTCGGGGAAGAGCTGCCCGGCGAACAGCAGCCGGGATGCTCCGCCCTTGGTGGTATCGTTGTCCCTAGACCCTTTGTAGATGCGCACAGCGCCCGTTACCGGATCACACGACTCGCGCTGGATGTGAACCAGCTCACCCGCGCGCGGCCCCATGTCCAGCGACATAAGGATCATGTCGTGCAGGTCCGCGAATGCCTCTTTGCGCCTGCCCTGATAGGCGAGCAGAGCGGTGATTTCCTTGTCGTTCAAAATCCGCAGCCGGCGGGCATCATTTTTCGGCACATGGACGCCCCGGCCCCGGCGGCTCAGAACGGCCGGATTCACCCCCGAAAACAGCATCACGCCCGGCTCGTTCGGCGCGGGCGTTTCCAGGGCGAAGTTGTACACCTCGCGCACGGTTTTGAGGATGTGCAAGACCGTCTGCGCCGACAGACAGGCTCCAGGCGTGTTTTTATTTCTGCCGGTAAGGGGGGGCTTGGCGGCCACAACCTTACGCAGGGATTCCACGTCCGCAGTGGTGATCTCAGCCGCCACACGCTCGCCCAGGACGGGGAGGATGTGCATATCCAGGACTTGCTCGACATTTCCGGCGCTGACGCGGTGTTCTTTGGCCCAGGCCCGGTAAAGCTCCGCCAGCTCGCCGAAAGTGATGCTTTTCAGTTTCGCCCTGGCGGCGGTGTGTTCTGCTTCAATCCGGGCCGTTTCCGCCATCGCTCGCTTTTCTTTGAGAGATTGCGGCGTTCTCCCTACGCGGATGTGCTCTTTCAGTTCTCGCAGCAACGCCACGGCCTTGTCCACAGTCCATCCGTCGGATGCCCATCCCAATGCCTCCAGGACTCGCTTGCCCTGGCCGCTACGGTATCGTATAGCTATGTACCTGTCAGGGCGCTTGCCATGCCTGCGTGTGGGGTGCTCCCGATAAATGACCCCTTCTTTGCCCTGGACATTGATCCACGGCAGCCGCGACAAGCCCTGATTTTTTATGGTGCCCATATGGTGCCCACCCTCCTAGCATTGGCGGGAAAGATTGGGAACCACAATGCAACAAATACGGCTTATAATCAACGCGTTAAGTGCCGCAGGGCATCCCTGGGATGCTATGCCGACCGTCTCCTAAGCTGTAGGCCGCAGGTTCGATTCCTGCCGGGCGCACCATTATTTCAAGGGCTTACGAGACATCTCGCAAGCCCTTTTCCTTTTGCCATACCGTCGAAATCAAAGAAGGTTCCAACAAGGCGTTGCCATCTGCGCTGTTTTTTCTCTTTACTATTCGCAATATTTCTCTTCTGCCTCTACCACAGTGGGGGGGCATGTCTCCCATGTACACTCCGATGGAGTCCTGGCCGC
>APFI01000161.1 GCA_000403945.1 Desulfovibrio sp. Dsv1 | reverse complement strand
TTTCGTCACGCTACTTGAGAACGTGCCAATGCCGATTTTTGACTTTGGCACGTTCCTTGCTGTTAGACTTTTTCCTCCCGATTTTCCCCATGATTTTTCTCGGTCTGGAGGATACGGTCACGGATGATGTCGTAATATTCCCGCGACAATTCCATACCCATATAGCCGCGCCCTGTCCTGATGCACGCCTCGCCCACGCTGCCGCCTCCCATGAACGGGTCAGGCACGCTGGCCTGCGGAGCCGTTACGGCCAGCAGGTCCTCAATCAGCGCCACGGGCTTGCTGGTCAGGTGAACCTTCTGCACGGAAATCACCGGGTAGGAATATACGCCCGGCAAACAGGCCCGTGTGTGCGCGACGAAACGTCCCTTGGTGGCGAACAGCACATATTTTTAATGGTAAAACTTAAAAAACTGCCCCAAAATTTATTTCTAGTTTTCACGCATAGTTACTAACTATCACGGGTAAAAGTTAGGGTAAAAGTTTTGGGTATGGAACTTTTACCCTATGGACACACTTGGAAAGCGGATTCGCCAAGCACGAAGCAATGTTTCGCAGGATGAATTTTCTGCTCGAATTGGCATAAGTAAAGGCTCCCTCGGCTTTTATGAACGGGATGAAAATCTGCCCAAAGTTGATGTCATCATAAAAATCTGTTCAGAAACGGGGGTTGCCTTGGAATGGCTCATGACGGGAGTTGGAGCAATGAAGTCTGGCGAACCAGTCCAACGTCCTGCACCATACGAATGAGACAGAGACAAGCGCGTTGAGAATTGAGCTGGAGCGTGAAAGAGAGGAGCGCCGTAATCTGCTTGAGGAAATCCGCCAGCTTTACAGGCGATGCTTGGATCAGGA
>APFI01000160.1 GCA_000403945.1 Desulfovibrio sp. Dsv1 | reverse complement strand
GCATGCTGGTGGCTCCAGTTTGGCTTTGCACTAACTGAGGGGGCTTTACACATACACCAGAGAAAAATCGCCCGTAAATTCGACAACACCCACATAAGCCCCGCGCATGATGGTGGGTTACATGCTGTCGCCGTCCACCATGAAAGCCCCCATGCCGGGCCGCATGTACTGGGGAAGGATCTGCAAAAACATTTCCGGTTCGCCGCTGAAAAGCGCTGTCGGCTCCCCGGCCCCGGTGCTACCGAGACGGCGGATAGTGGGAGTGTTAGGGGATGGTGGAAGTTCAAACCCAAGTTCTGACATATACGGTGAAATATTTATTATGGTCGGCGACTTCTTCCCGTCATGCCATGTCCTGAAGGTTTCATAGGAGACGCCAAGCATGGCGGCTGCACCCTTCACGTTGCCGTTGCTGTGTTCGCATACATACTGCTTGCGTCGATGATTCGAGATTCCCATGTTTCCATATCATCGCCTATTCGCTTTTTTGTACACCTGTCAAAAACAGCCAAAATTCATCTTGACCTTGTTGCGTGTACTTCGGCACACTCTGCGCATGAAAAATCATGTTCGGGAAGCTGTTGTTCGAAGGGGATTAACCCCTATTGAGGCCCACAGGCGCGGCATGCCCTACCAATCTGTGTACCGGCAATTTCGCGGGCAAAGAAAACCGTCCGGTGAATACGCAATTCTGTATGAAAAGACTCTTGGAATCCCGCGCTCCGAGATTCGGCCCGACCTCTGGCCGCCCACAGAATCCTTGTCGGCGAAATCCGGGGACGATGATGCCGCATAGCTTTGTGGCCTTTTACAATGTATAACTGTTACAACCACAGAATTGTGTTTCAAACATTCGTACAATCAAAACGGCAATCTCCCGCATCAGGGTCGAACGTCAGGCACTGGCGCACGCCGGCGGATCTGCCCTTGGAAAAATCCCTTGCTCCCGAGTGATAAAATCCCGTGCAGGTAGCCTGCACGGGATTTTATCACTCGGGAGCAAGGGACGCCGCATTTGCGCAGCATTATTTTTCCGGCGCGGGCACGTCCTTCACGTCCACAATCTTCACGCCGAACTCGGCCACGCCCTCTGACGGCGCGTAAAACAGCACCATGAAGGGTACTTCGCCGCCGTGTCGCACGTTGGTATTGTTGGAAAGAATTTCCACCTTGTTGTTCAGGAATGATTCCATTTCCTTTTCACTGAGCACCTGCAACTGGAAAAGGGAAAGCTGGGTGCCCGCGAGTTGCGTCTTGGCGGCCAGCGGTTTTTTGTCCTTGTCGTAAATAGCCGCCTCAACGGCGATCAGTTCCTTGGGCTGCGGAAACTCATTGACCACCCGCCCTTCAACCACAAAAACCTTGCCCACTTTTTCATTATCCACATAGTACTGGCGCACATTGCGCATGGTCAGCAGCTCGACCTTTTTGGCCAGTTCCTGCTCCGTGGGCGGCGTCTCGACCCGCCGCCCGCCAAAATACCAGTATGCGCCGCCGCCCAGACATGCCAGAATGAGCGCCACGGCCAGCCATAGCTTGCGGCGGCCGCCGGAGCTCCGCACCTGCATATCAGGCAGTTCGTCCTCGCCGGGCAGAGCTTCTTCATGCTCCAGCGCGAAAGGAAACACGGTCTTGCAGACCGAACAGCGCAGCCTGACGCCCGGTTTGGCCAAGGCGTCAGGCAGATTGAAGCGGCTCGAACAGTGCGGACATTTTACTTCCATGCCAATACTCCAAAAACGATCCGGCCGCCGGAGCCGGAACAAACCTATTCAGGGATAATTTCGCAGACGCCGGGCAGCATCCGGTAATGTTCGGCGTAATCCAGGCCGTAACCGACAATGAAGCCCTTGTTCAACCTGAATCCGGCGAAATCCACTTTGACATCGGCCTGACGGCGCTCATACTTGTCCACCAGAGCGGCCAGGCGCAGACTGCGCGCCTGGCGAGCCGCAAACTGATCCAGCAGAAAGCGCATGCTGTAGCCGCTGTCCACCACGTCGTCCACAATCAGCACATGCTTGCCGCAGATGTCAACTTCCACATCCTTGTTGAAGATCACATGCCTGGAACTGGAGGTATTCTTGCCGTAGCTAGACAGGCGGACAAAATCCAGTTCCATGTTTTTATTATGCAAAGTACGTACCAAATCGCTAAAAAAGATAAAACCTCCCTTGAGCACGCATACCGCCACCAAGAATTCCTGACCGTACAGCGCGTCGATTTCCGCGGCCAGCTCACACACGCGCGCGGCAATCTGTTCCGGGCTAAACACGATTTTGAGTTCCTTGACCCGTATCTCCTCAGCCATGCTTCTCCCTCTCACTCCCCGGCCGTTGTTTCCGGCGCGCCGGGCACTTCCAGAAAAACCGCCGTCTTGTCGCAATCCGGATATTCGGCGCAACGCACGCAGTCGGCCCAGATTTTTTGCGGCAAGACGTTTTTATCCACCACCCTGAAACCTAAATGGGTGAAAAATGCTCCCTGACAGGTCAAGGCAAAAATCTTTGGGGCTGTCCTGGCCAGGGTTAGCGTCCAGCCCGCCTAACCCGATAAATCAACCGTGTCAGCGGTTGGTTGTGGTCGCCTCCATTGAAGCGCCGTTCGCACTCCTTCAGGAACCAGTAAAAGAGATCCGGCCTGGTTCCAAAAGTTTTCCATCCCGTTGACATGATTGCCCTGCAATGCAAAAATACCTGAGTGACTCATGCGATGATGAGACGCGCCGACATCTGATGCATCGCATGCCGTGAATGTATCTGTGTATGCAATGCCGTCCGGTTCCCGCTCCCCGGTGACAGGCATCAATGTCCCGGTTTGGGCATCGGTAATCACCGCAGTATAAGCCTTGCCGCGGCGTTTCGATGGACCAGCTACGGCGATTTTCCCATCCGGGCATCTTCCCCGCCCGCCTTTACGGACTCCACCGGAACAGCTTTCGTCCACTTCTGTCTCACCTGAAAGACGATAACCTGGCAGACGAGATGCCATCAATCGCCGCAGCCG
>APFI01000159.1 GCA_000403945.1 Desulfovibrio sp. Dsv1 | reverse complement strand
GCATGGCATGCCGGTCAGGGCTTTTGTCACACGGGGCGCGACAGCGGATTGCTCTCGGACAATTGCTCCGATTGACGGATTTGCGGCGGAAAGACTTTTGGCGGACAAGGGCCGCGACACGGACGAGATTCTCGCCCGGACTGAAAAACAGGGAATGGAAGCGCTCATTCCCCGAAGAAAAGCCGCGGGGAGCGGCGCAATTGCGACAGGGAGCCTTGCAGGGCCCGGTACCTGATGGAGAACGCGTTCCCTCATTTAAAGCGATGGCGCGGCATTGCGACCCGGCACGCGAAAAATGCGGCGTCATTCCTGGTCGCTGTCCGGATCGGACGCATCTTTTTGCGGCCTTCAATCCCGTGACTATACTATCTAGTATTCTCTGGCCGGAGCGGCCGGACCCATGGGCAGGTTCATGCGGCGGGCTTCGCTCCGGAGGCTGGGGTCCACCCAGAAGGCTTTTTCCTGCACGAAGCTGAGCACTTCGAATGCCGCAGGGTCCACCGGCCGTGAGTAATAGTAGCCTTGGGCGTAATTGCATCCGCTGCTGAGCAGAAAATGCGCCTGTTCCAATGTTTCCACTCCCTCGGCGATAATCTTCATCCGCAGTTGTCGGGCCATGGTGATGGTGTTGCGGGCCACGATCTGACCACGTTCGTTGTCCGTGCCGTCGCTGATGAAGGTGCGGTCCAGCTTGACGATGTTGAAGGGCAGGGCGCGCAGAGTGCTCAGGGAGGAGTAGCCGGTGCCAAAATCATCCATGGAAAAGACGAAACCCTGTTCCTGAAGCTCGTTCATAACCCGGATCAGAGTTTTTTCGCTTTCAAAAAAGGCGCTTTCCGTGAGTTCCAGTTCCAGCAGATGCCGGGGCAAATTGTATTTGTCGGTCAGGCGCAGCAGTTTGTCGCAGAAATTGTCGTCGTTGAAGTGCATACGCGAGACGTTGATGGACACGGGCGTGGGCTGGTAGCCTTTGTCCAACCAGAGGCGCAGCATCTTGCAGGTTTCTTCCCAGATGTATTCGTCAAAGCGGATGATGAAACCGTTGCGCTCGAACAGCGGCACAAAACGGCCCGGCAGGGTCAGGCCGTCCGTGGGATGCCGCCAGCGGGCCAGAGCTTCGGCACCCACAATGCGACCGGTGGAAATCTCCACCTTGGGCTGGAGGTAGAGCACGAACTGGCCTTTTTCAAGAGCCTCATGCATCTGGTCCTTGATGTTGTTCTCGTCCAGCAGTCGGGCGCGCAGTTCGCCATCGTAAAAGGCATAGTTGATCAGATCGCTGCCCTTGACGGTTTTCAGGGCTAGGTGGGCCCAGTCGCAAAGCACATGCACCGGCGTTTTGCGTTTTTCCACCGGGCAGACGCCGAAAAAGAGCATGACCCGGTAGGACTGGGTATATTTGCGCAGCTGGAGCGAGAGCCAGTTCACAAAACGTCTGACCCGCTCGCGTCCGCCCTCAAGGCATGCCACAAAGGCGTCGCCGGACAGTCGGGCGAAGGTTTCCCGCTGCTTGTCGATCTGTTTGCGCACCAGATGGGCGATGGCCCGCAGCAGACGGTCGCCTTCTTCCAACTCGAACATTTCATTGATGCTCTTGAAACCGGCCACGTCAAAGCGCACGATATGGCGGGGGCTGTCCCCTCTCCGGCGGATCAGCTCTCCGGCTTTTTCAAAAAACGTCTGCATATTGTACGCGCCGGTCAGGGGATCATACTCCGCCCTGAAGCGCAGGGTCTGCATGGCCAAGGTGACTTCGTCCACATCGTTGAGGGTGCCGATGTAACGCATGCCGAGTTCGGGGTCGATCAGGCATGTGTAGGTCACCCTGCACCAGATGAAGCGCCCGTCGCGGCGGCGCAGGCGCACGGTCATTTCGCCGGAGGGAGCGCCCTGTTCCAGTTCGCGCAGACAGATCTGGAAAGCATCGCCGTCCTCGGGGAACAGCACGCCGTCCTCGCGCCAGACGTCGAACAGCCAGCGGTCGTTGTATTTGCCTGTCAGCAGTTGGGGAATGTGCGGTGAAGTGTAGGTGGGCTGTCTGTCACGCCATTCGAAGACCATGGTGTTGGTGTGCCCCAGCACAGTCTTGCAGCGCATCTCGTCCAAGCGCTGGCACCGGAACAGGACGTTTTCACAAGCCAGATCGGCGGATCGCTTCTGCTCGTCCACATCCTGCACGCAGACCACATGCAGCGACTGGCCCGAACCGGCGTCGAACAGGGGAAAGATCGTGAAACGCGCCCAGCGGTAGCGCCCGTCGAGGCATTTTTTGCGCACATCGCCGGAGGCATAGCCCTGCCGCAGGCTTTCCCCCTCACGTAGAACCGCTGGATTGAGCAGGCGCAGGAAGGTTCCCTGATGATCGGGCTCGATGAGCGTGCGGGCAATGGTTTTCAGCGTGTCGGCCAAGCCCATGCCGGGCGGCGGCGGGCAGAAGAGCACGTCGCCCATATGAATCAGACGATAGGTGTCAGCGGTGAAATCCGCTTCAAAGATTTCGTCGAAAAGGCTGTGCAGCACACATGTATAGCGGGCCAGTTCCACTTCGTCCGCCGCCGGGTTCAGGGTCGGGCCGGCTGATGTCTGAATCCGCTGTTTCATCTTCCGCCTCTGCCACCGGGTGGGGATTGGTGCGGTTCACGCACGCAATGCGTCAACCGCGCGCAACCAAATGCCCTGATGGCCCGTCAAAACCTTTCCAGCCTTCTACCATCCCTGATAGTCGTTGGCAATCCGGGTCACTATAACCATAGCGGAAAGGTTCCGGGAAGGCAAAGTCATTGTTGCGGGGATTGTGGATTCCAAGTTACCAGAACCGCTCCACGAGGCTGTCCAACAAATGAAAAAGCTCTTGCCGTCACGCCTTATACACTGGCTCTGCCCCTGTCCGTCATGGCCCGGCTGTTTCATGTTTCACCCCTCGCTGTTTTGCGCTGGGCGTGAAATTTTGCGGAACGTGCTTATGAAAAACTGAACCTGGCGAAGTGTCCATCGTTGAGCCTGATGAAATGTGGCGCTTTCTAAAATCAAAAAAACAAGGGGCTGTCCTGGATAGTGTAGTCACGAGAATGAAGCCCATGAAAAGATATATCCGATCTGGATAGCGGCCAGGAATGATGCCGCCTTTTTCGCGTATCGGGTCGCAATGCCGCGCCATCGCTTCAAATGAGGGAACGCGTTCTCCATCAGGTGTCGGGCCTTGCAAGGCTCCCTGTCGCAATCGCGCCGTCCCCTGCGGCTTTTCTTCGGGGGAATGAGCGCTTCCATTACCCTGTTTTTCAGTCCGGGCGAGAATTTCGTCCGTGTCGTGTGGCCCTTGTCCGCCAAGATTTTTCCGCTGCAAATCCGTCAATCGGAGCAATTGTCCGAGCGCAATCCACTGTCGCGCCCCGTGTGACAAAAGCCCTGACCGGCATGCCATGCGCTATCTGCGGCCAGATGCGATTCTGTGTCCTGATTGCCCCCTCTCGCGCCCGCCGCATGAGGGTGAATCCCGCAATGGCCGGCGTCGATCATCAGCCATGCGGGGTCCGGCTCGTCAATCGGAATTTCAGGCGGTCGTTCCCGCACGCCATTATCGCGCCAGCGGGTGAAGCGTCGGCGGGTGTCGCTCCAGCCGCCAGGGTCGGGGAGCAGGTCTCGTTACGAAGCGCCCGCGCGCATAATCCGGAAGACCACATTGACAAGGCGCCGGTGGTCGTGAGCCCCGCCGCCCCGGCTTCCTTCGCGGCCGGGCAAACGAGACTCGAGTTTTTCTTCCCGAATTGAATCAGAAATATCGCGCCGCCTGTGGACCGCGATGGGCATGTGTTACTCGCTTGCGGTTGAAGACAAGCGAACCATGCCACAAAATAAAACTCCAGACAATCTTGTGACTATACTGGCCAGCCAGGCCGAATAGGCCGGGATAGCTCATATACGAAAGGCGAAGCGGGTTAAGCTCGCTACAACAGTCTGAACTGATAAAACCTTTTGTTGCCGGAGTCACCGCGCGCGCCGCTGGTGAGCCTGCCGGCGTTCATCGAAATACCGCCGCGACATGTTTCATGCGACTGCGGCGATTGATGGCAT
>APFI01000158.1 GCA_000403945.1 Desulfovibrio sp. Dsv1 | reverse complement strand
ACGCGCAGGCCTCCCTGGCGCACAAAGGCCACTCCCGCGGAATCATAGCCCCGATATTCCAGACGGCGCAGCCCCTCCACCACCACGGGCACGGCGGGCCGATGGCCCGCATAACCGATAATGCCGCACATATTCCGCTTCTCCCGGCAAAGCCCCGCACATGGCGAGGACGTTTATGCATAGAAAAGCCGGGCACGTCCTAGGACTGTACATCCCGGTACAACCCGGGCCGTGCCCGGCGCGCAGCCCGGGAACGCCGGTTTTGCCGGCGGCCCGGCTCAAACGCCGGGACGCGCTACAGATTCACGCGGTCCACAACGTTCGTGTTCAGCACTTCCACTTTGGCCTTGGAAGCCAAGTTCTGCATGAAAAACTGATACAGGCTGTCCACCCGTTCGCGGGAAACGCCGTTGGCCATCAGATCGCGCACGGTGTTCCATTCCTGCGGATTGGGCGGCTGCACGGCGGCCACGCGGCAGAGCAGCACGCCCGGCCCCTCGCTTTTGCCGTCCGCGGCATAGGCCGCAGGCAGCCAAGTTCCGGGACGGGCGGCGAAGACGGCCTCGGACAGGGCCGCGTCGGGCGCGAAATCCGCCAGATTGCCGCCGCGCTCCATGACCGGAGCGGTCTTGATGTCCAGACCCGCTTTCAGCGCTTCGGGCAGAGGACCGTCCTTCAACTCCTTACGGCGGGCCGCGGCGCTTTCCATGGCGGCTTTGAGGACTTTTTCGGCGGTCAGTTTGGCCACAATGGCCTCCTTCACCGCGCTGAGCGGCCGGGTGGAGGCGGGTTCGGATTTGATCACCCTGGCCACCAGATATTTGTCCCCGGCCTCCAGGGCCGTATCCACGGGCGCGCCCGGAGCCGCGGCAATGAGGGGGGCTGCGCCGCCTGGAATATCGGGGCTATGATTCCGCGGGAGTGGCCTTTGTGCGCCAGGGAGGCCTGCGCGTGGTGCGAGCCAAGGGCAAGCTGGCGGCCCTGGAGGAAAAACTGGCTCAGGAACCGGTCGCCACAGCCACCTGCGCCATGGGGCACACCCGCTGGGCCACGCACGGCGTGCCCGCAGAGCGCAACGCCCATCCCCATCTGAGCAACGACGGTTCCCTGGCTCTGGTGCATAACGGCATCATTGAGAATTACCAGGAAATCAAGGCCGAACTCATGGCCAGGGGTTATGTTTTCTATTCCGAGACCGACACCGAGGTGCTGGTCAACCTCATCGCCGAGCGCCGCAAGAGCGAACCGGATCTTCTGCACGCCTTCGCGGCGGCCCTGCGCAAGGCCCACGGAGCCTACGCGGTCTGCCTCATGGATCGCCTCGAGCCGGAAACCATCTATGCCGCGCGTATGTCCGCGCCGCTGATTTTCGGTCAAGGCACGGGCGAGAACTTCGTGGCCTCGGACATCCCGGCCTTTCTGCCCTATGCCAGACAAGTGGCCTTTCTGGAGGACGGCGAAGTGGTGCGGGCCACTGCCACGCGCTATGAAATCCTGCGTCTGTCGGATTTGTCTCCGGTGGAGCACGAGGTGCAGACCATCCAGTGGGACATGCGGGCCGCGCAAAAGGGCGGCTATCGCCATTTCATGCTCAAGGAGATTTTCGAGCAGCCGCGCGTGATCACCGACGGTCTGACCGGTCGGATCGCCGCCACGCGCGACGCGGCCCTGCTGCCGGAATTGGACGCCCTGCCCGTCCCGCGCCGCCTACATATCGTGGCCTGCGGCACTTCCTATCATTCCGGACTCTGGGGTAGGCATCTGCTGGAGCACTGGGCCGGGGTGCCGGTGCAGGTGGAGATCGCCTCGGAGTTCCGCTACCGCGACAGTCTGCTTATGGACAAGGAAGATATGGTCCTGGTCATCAGCCAGAGCGGCGAAACCGCCGACACCTTGGCAGCCCTGCGCATCGCCCGCGAGCGCGGCGTGGCCGTGCTGGGCCTCTGCAACGTGGTGGGCTCATCCATCGCGCGCGAGGCATCGACTGTGATATACACACAGGCCGGACCGGAAATCAGCGTGGCCTCCACCAAGGCCATGTGCAGCCAGATGCTCGCGCTGACCCTCATGGCCCTGTATTGGGGCGGCCGCCGGGACATCCTGCCCGAGGCGCGGCGGTGCGAGCTCATCAGCCTGCTGGAATCCCTGCCCGCCATGCTGGACACCCATCTGCCCGCCATGCGCGACAAGGCCCGCAAACTTTCGCGCAAGTATGCCCAAGCCCGCAATTTTTTTTACCTCGGGCGAGGACACTGTTACCCCTTGGCCTTGGAAGGGGCGCTCAAGCTCAAGGAACTCTCTTACATCCACGCCGAGGGCTATACTGCAGGCGAAATGAAGCACGGGCCCATCGCCCTCATTGATCCGGCCTTTCCCACCTTCGCCTTGGCTCTGGACGACGCGCTGTTCCCCAAGGTCAAGTCCAATATCGTAGAAGTGCAGGCCCGCCAGGGCAAGGTCATCGCCTTGACCAATCCGGGCATGGATCTGGCGGTGGACGATCCTTGGATTATCCCGGTCCTGCCCGCGCCTTTGGCCGGTTTTGCGGCTTTGCCCGCGCTCCAGCTCTTCAGTTATGAAACAGCGGACTATCTGGGCAAGGATGTGGACCAGCCGCGCAATCTGGCGAAAAGCGTTACTGTGGAATAAAAAACGGTTGTTATGGAGAAGAGTGCCTCTTGGTCCTCCCCAAAGCTTTTTTGTTCATCATGTGAAAGGCCGTCGGCAATGCCGACGGCCTTTCACATCAAAACAAGAGGGGAAGGGGAAGATTATCCCCCCCATGTGGCGCGGAGCAATGCCCCACTACAGATAAGGTGAAAAGATCCAGCATGCCGCGTTGCGCAACTTGACCGGTAGGGACTGACGTTCCAGGTCCGTAAGAGTGATTTCGCGGCTGCGGCTGATGGCGTCGTCGATATGCTTGGCCAGCAGGTCGTGGAAAGCCGGATCAAAAATTTCCATATTCAGTTCGAAGTTCAGGCGCAGACTGCGTGCGTCCAGATTGGCCGAGCCAATCTGGCTGTAATAGCCGTCCACGGCCAGCAGTTTGGTGTGAGCGAAGGGCGGCGGCTGATACCAGACCCGCACGCCGGCGTTGAGCAGGGTCGGCAGCAGGCGAAAGGTGGCCCAGTGCACGTAGGGCAGATTGTTCTTGGCCGGAAGCACCACGCGCACGTCCACGCCGCGCTGGCCTGCCGAGCGCAGGCTGGCCATGAGGTCGTGCGTGGGCAGGAAATACGGGGTCATGATCCGCACGCTGCGCCGGGCCGTGTTGGCGGTCCCGCAGAAAAGGTCGTTGAGTATGTCCGCATCGTTACCGGGGCCGTCCATGACGATGCGGCAGTGGCTTTCGCCTCTGGCTTGGCCGGAGCCCGGCGGCAGCGGCGTGTATTCGCCGGTGCAAAAGCCCCAGTTGAGCAGAAAGGCGCGCCGCAGCTGGTTGACGATGGGCCCCACGCAGCGGAAGTGCACATCCTGCACGCAACTTTTTCGACCGCTCTGGATATTGTCGTCGGAAATGTTCATGCCGCCGGTAAAGCCGATGTCATCACAGACCAGAACTTTGCGGTGGTTGCGCAGATTGATGCTCAGATTGGGCGGGAAAAACTTGGGTGACAGGAACAGCGCCACCTTGACGCCACGGGCCGCGAGTTTTTTCCAGGGCTTGCGCCAGGAATAAAACGTGCCGATGCCGTCCACCAGCACGCGCACGTCCACGCCGCGCGCGGCAGCGGCGGCCAGGGCTTCGGTAAAGGCCGTGCCTGTATGCCCGGCGTTAAAGATATAGGTGGCCAGAAAAACATGGCCACGCGCCACCGCAATGGCTTCCAGCATGGCCGGGTAGGCCTCGTCGCCGTTGCGTAGGGGGCTGAGTGCATTGCCGCCGCAGAGGTGCTGGTCCGTCAGGCTGCGGCCCAGATGCGCCATGCGGACGATATGTTCCGGCACCTGCCCGGACGGTTCCGCAGGGCGGGCCGGGCGGGCGTATTCCGGTTCTCTGGCGGCCCGCTGCCGCATGATTTTTTCGGCCCGGCTCTGGGCCCGGCTGATGCCGAAAAGCACATAGAGCAGCGGCCCCAGCACGGGCAGCAACAGGGCCGTGACGGTCCAGCCCAAGGCCGAGCGCGGGTCGCGCTTGGTCAGCAGGGCATGACAGACCGCCACCCAGGAAAGAATATGGGCCGCCAGCAGGCCCAGCGTTTCCAGCAAAAGCATCACAGGGCGGACACCGGCGTCACGCCGTCAGCGCGACGCCGTTTCAGTACAATTCATATTTTCGGGGCATCCCGCGAATGAACGGGTCCGTTCATTCATTATCACATTGTCTAGCGACGCACGGCCAGGAGGGTGACATCCGTATTGCGCAGCACGCGTTCGGTAATGGAGCCGATCAGCATGTCGCTCAGGCCGTCGCGGCCGTCGGTGAACATGACGATCAGGTCCGCGCTTTCCTCATGGGCCACGCGCACGATGGTTTCAGCCGGGGTGCCTTCTTCCACGCGGGTGTGGAAGCTGATCCCGGCCTTTTCCAGCGTTTCGATGGGCGGGCAGAGCAGGGTCAGACCCTTGGCGGCTTCCTCGCGTTTGAGTTCGACATGGGCTTCGCCGCCTACGATCTGCGACAGCGGTTCGGTGACGTGCAACAGGATGATCTCGCCGGAACAAAGGCCCATAGCGTGTTTGAGCGCTTTTTGGGCGCGTTGGCCGTGGCTTTTGCCGCTCACCGGCAGAAGAATTTTTTTGTACATGCTTACTCCTTGTCTGCCCACAGTGGTGATATTCCTAACGGGGCGGCCTTATTTTCGCATGTCGGCGCTCTTTGCGCAAGTCTCTGTCCCGCTGAAACGGGGTAAACGTCGTTTATGCGGAGAGATGAAAAAGGCCCGTTACAATGCGGAACGGGCCGGGAAACCGTCTGGAGCAGATTAACGTTTAAAGACACCCACTTTGGCGCTTAACAGCGCAACTAACAAATGCTCTTACGCCTCTTTTCCCCGTCGCCTTCCTTTTTCGCCCCATGCCGGAAGGTTCTCCTCCGCAAATTTGCGTCTTTGCCTATAAACTGATATGATTTTTTGTCGTTCCTGTATTATGAAGCTGCCGTATCGCGGCAGCACTCCCGCTTCAGCGCACGCGCGCTCCGTCAACCCCATGAGGTTCGCATGGTTGCCGAAAAGATTACCGAGACTGATGAAGAGATCATCGACCTCACCGAACTGATAGAAAAAGGCACCGCCGGGGCCGTTCCTCCGCCTGAAAAGGTCAAAGAGGAGATCAGCTCCCACATGCAAAGCCTCAACGACGCTCCGGCCCGGCAGGACGACGCCGAAATCGACGCTCTGCTGGCCCAGATGGAAACCAATGACGACGGCCCGGGAACTCAATTGTCTCCGGAGCAGGCCGCCGCGCCGAGCCACAAGGTCGACCCCCATGAGGAACTTGACATGTCGGGCATGGGCGATGTGGACAAGCTGCTCAGTAGTCTGGACATTCCTCCGCAGCCCCGTGGGCAGGATGCGGAGACCGCGCAAAAGGCCACCCCCATGGACCTGGACAGCGCCGTGGACGATCTACTCAAGTCTATGAACGGTTCCGCGCCCAAGCCGGAATCCGAGGCAGCGCCGGATGTGCATGATCTGCTGGCCGCTGCACCGCAGCTCGAGGAACAAAATTTTGCCGACGATCTGGACGCCCTGCTGGCTTCCACCTCCGCCGCACCGGCGGCGAAGCCCGCCTCGGAGGAACTGGAAACTCCGGATGTTGCCGCTTCGCCGTCCGCGCTCGCCGCTGATCCTGCCCCGGACCTGACTGACGATCTGGACAATCTGATGGCCGGTCTTGATCTGAAACAGGATGCGCCCGTTAGCGCTCCGGAAACGGAAAACACCCCGGAAGCGGCCCCGAAAAAGGGGCCCCAGGCACAGGCAACCCCGCAGGAAAATGCGGCAAATATTGAGATGGAGCTGGACGCCCTGCTGGCGTCCGTGTCCCCGGACGCGGACATGCCGGAAAGTCCCGCAGCAGACGCGGATGAACCCGCCGCGCAAGCGCCTCTGGAAGCTGTGGTGTTGGAGCCCGAACTGGAGCTCCCTGCCGAAACGACGGCAACTACGGTTGAAGCCGCAAACGCGCCGGACGTCCCTGTGGAGAAAGAAGCCGCGCTGGAGGGAAATCCGGATTCCGGATCGGAGCCGGAACTGGATCTGGACGCACTGCTGCAGAGCGCCATCCAGGAAGAGTCCGCCCCGGATGCGGCGGATACGGCGGATCTGAACGAGGCGGTGAGCACCGACGAAGCCTCCGCCGTTGAAAAAAACGGACTTCCCGTTCCCGGGGAAAGCCCGGAACCGGCGGAAACTGAGGCACAACCGGAGGTCGGAGCGGAACTGCCCGTGCCCCCAGTAGAAGATCCTTTGCTCATACCCGTCGATGAGGAAGCCGCGCCTGCCAGCGGACAGACTGATACCCCACTGGCGGAAGCTCCGGCTGCTCCCCGGCCTGTGAGCCCGGCCCCGGCGGCCGTGCCCCTTGTCGAACCTGCCCCCGCCGTCGACGCGGCAGACTTGGCACAATTGGCGGAACTAGCCGAAGAAAATGCCCACCTAGCCCAGCGCCTCCAGCATTGCGAACGCGAGCTGACCGAGGCCAAAGCCCGCATTTCGGCCCTAGAGAAAGCTATGGCGGCTCCTGCGGCATCCTTGGAAGATCTGCTACGCGAGGGTACCCTCCTGCACGACCGTTTTGCTGCGCTGATCTCCTCGTCAGTGGGCCAGGCCCTGAAAGCCATGCCCGCTCCCGTCCAAGACGAGGCATTGGGGGAACGCCTGCACAATCTCAGTCTCATGGGCAAAAGCGTTTCGGTGCGTATGGACGCTCTGGAAAGCCGCTTAGACACACTGGAGCCCCGCTTCAACCAGCAGGTGGAAAAAGCCGCCGCAGGCGCGGCGGCGCGGATCCTGCGCGAGGAAATCGCCAAACTGGTTCAGGACTAGGGACCGTCTCTAGATAAACTCTGGACTTTTCGTCCACCTGCCGGTTTGCTGTTTTTCATGAAATGTTGTGTCTGCTCATGAAAAACAGCAAACCGGCAGGTGGACGAAAA
>APFI01000157.1 GCA_000403945.1 Desulfovibrio sp. Dsv1 | reverse complement strand
GGCGCGGGCGCGGTACCGGCCGCAAACGAGGCATCCCGCTGCCAAGGTGCGGCCAGGGTGAGAAACGCGTCCATCTGGCGGGGGGACGGGGCCGGCTTGCGCCCGGACCATCAGGCCGGAACCGCCCGGGGCGGAAAAGGCAAAACCCGGCAGTGAAGAAGGCCGGCAAGCTGTTTGGCCGCGCGATGCTTTCCGCCATAACAAACCAGGGTGACTTGCGTGTTATGATTTTTGAAAAGCGTTTCATCCCGTTTGTTTTTCTGGAATTTTTGGAGCGCATGGTAAAACCGGGTCCGGACACAATGCCTCACCGCAGACCGGCATTCCATGCGCAAGCCGGCTGGCGAACAGCGCGGATGGAAAAGCGCCCGGGCAGGCTCGCGCTGTTTCTTTTGCCGCCGTATAATCCGGAGCTGAATCCGGATGGTGATTTAGAATTTGAAAAACAACGCCCGGCGAAAGAACGGGCCGCCACACGCTCCGGAATGACCAGGGCGGTCCGTTCTTTCATGCGCGGCCGGCACACGTCCCGACAATAGTCAGACGGCACTTCACGCCGCAGGCCGCCTGTGAGGCATGATTGAAAATATTAATGCTCCGAGTAATGACGCTGGGACAAAATTTTCCGGCCGAGCAGCATTTGCAGTACGCCGTGCCCGCCGGTTACCGGTTCGGGGCCACGTCCGGTACCGGTTCAGCCTTTTTGCTGGTAGGCTGCACCGTGTCCTCGGATTTCGACTTCACGGATCTGGGCTTGGATCGCCGGGAGGCTCTGCTGACGACACTTTCCAACGCTGCGGCCTGCATCCGCGATTTCTGCCCGGCGGAAAACGGAATATAGTCATGGCGCGTTATCCCATACCCGCCGCCGGGCCGGACCGGCCCCACTGCACGGAGTTGCTCATCCGCCGCAGCCGCTTTCTGACCCACTGCGCCCATACTCCGGGACTGGATGCCGCGCGGGCCTTTGTGGAATCCATTCGCCGGACCAACGCCGACGCCACCCACAACTGCTGGGCCTATGCCGCAGGCGCGCCGGGCCACACCGCCCGCATAGGCTCCTCAGACGACGGCGAACCCCACGGTACGGCCGGGCGGCCCATGTTGCAAGTGCTGCTGCACTGCGGCATCGGGGAAATCTGCGTGGTGGTGACGCGCTGGTTCGGCGGGGTCAAGCTGGGCACCGGCGGGCTGGTGCGGGCCTATCAGAATTCGGTGCGCGAAAATCTGGCAGGTCTGGCCCTGACCGAACAGGTGCCGCTGTCCCGGATGGAATGCACTGTGGGCTACGCTCACCTGGACGCGCTGCGTCGCCTTTTGCCCGCCTTTGAGGCCAAGATCACGAGCGAGGACTACCAGACCGGAGCCCGGCTGCACCTCAGCCTGCCGGAAGAACAGACGGCGGCCTTTTGCAGGGCTGTGGCCGGTGCGAGCAATGGCGCGGCGCTCTGCCGGATTCTGGAAACTGATGCAGACGACGGATAAAAAAATCCGGCGCGGATGTTATTCCAGAACCTGCACCGCCAGACCCGGCACCAGCCGCACTTGACCGTCCACCACGCTGACGCGCCCTAATGCTCGGAGAGCACCTTGACCTTGCGGTACACGGCGCGGTCGTCCCTGCCGCCGACCAGTGCGTGCGCCACGCCCAGAGCAGTCCCACCTCCACAAGCTGGCCGGGTCAGAGGCGACGGTCAGAATTCTCGAACGTGCCGCGCATGCGGATAGCGCCAGTACGCGTGTCCACAGTCTTGTCCCACCAAGGTCAGCAGGCCGCTTTCCACAGTTCCGCCTGCGGGCGTGGCCCTGATGGACATCGCCTTGGCGCATGCGCTCCAGAATCGCCGGTAGATGCACCCCGGGCACGGAAAAATTCACATAGATGGGCGAGAGCGTATCAATGGTCACCACAGGCGTGTCGTCCGTGGTGACTATATTGCCCTTGTTCACATGGAGAGCGCCCACATGGCCGCTGATAGGCGCTGTCGAGAGATCCAGGGTAGCCACTTTCCACGGCGGCCTTGTTCGGTTGCACTGTGGCCTTGAGGGCCGTCGCTTCGGTGGCGGCCTGCTTGTAGGACTCGCGGCTCACATAGCCGCCGCCCACCAGCCTGCCGTAGCGGCGCATTTTGTTTCGTTGGCCTTGCTCAACTGGACCTGGGATTTGGCCAGCATGCCGTGCTTTTCACGCAATGCGGCCTCAAAGGGACGCGGGTCAATGCCGATCAGCGGATCCCCTTCCCGCACGTCCTGGCCTTACTTGAAATGGATTTCCCGGATCTCGCCCGTGCCCCCGGACTTGCCCCCACCGTGGCCGAAACCCTGACATTGTCCACCTCATGCAGCAGACGCGCGGCACGCCGGCGCGCGTCACAGGCCGTACATGTGCGGGAGCATGCGGCGGACCGCCGATCTTGCCATCGTCACCCGGGCAGGCGGTCAGCAGAACCGCCAACAGCGGCAACAACAAACAACGGAAAATGCCTCATAATCGTCCCCAAAACGGATTGCGGCCACATGTCGACAACATGTGCTATTAAAAAATGAAGTATGCCCCGCCCTTCGTCAAGTGCGGACATGGCGGAAGGCCCCGGAGGCCGCAATGCCAGCTAACATTGACTTTGCGCGTTTTCAGGGCATAATGGCGCGGCTTCGGGGCGCATGCCCTCATTGTTCCCCGCCGGGCGGCGGCACTCAAGGAGAATACGTTGGCCAAAAACCGCGCATTGCAGCAGTGGCGGGTGGAAGATTCCATTGAACTTTACGGCATCCGCAACTGGGGCGCCGGCTATTTCAATGTTTCGGACGCGGGCGAAGTGGTCGTCTGCCCGCAGGGCTCCAAGGGGCCCCAGATCCCTCTACCGGAAATCATCGCCGGGCTGCATGAACGCGGTTACGACATGCCCGTGCTCCTGCGGGTGGAAAACATTCTGGATTCGCGCATTGCCAGCATCCATGAATCCTTCCGCAAGGCCATCAAAAATCTGGGCTACACCGGCGAGTACCGGGGTGTATTCCCCATCAAGGTCAACCAGCAGCAGCAGGTGGTGGAAAAAATCGCCCAGTTTGGCGCATGCTACCACCACGGACTGGAGGTAGGCTCCAAGGCCGAACTGATTGCCGCCGTCTCGCTGATGCGCGACGCCGAGGCCTGCATCGTCTGCAACGGCTACAAGGACGAGGAATTCATCGACTTGGGGCTTCAGGCCCTGCGTTTGGGCTTCAACGTCTTTTTCGTGCTGGAAATGCCCGGCGAGCTGGACGTGCTGCTGGAGCGCGCCAAGGCTCTGGGCGTGCGGCCCAACCTTGGCGTGCGGTCCAAACTGGCGGTCAAGGCGGGCGGACACTGGACGGATTCCGGAGGAGAGCGCTCCACCTTCGGCATGTCCCCGGCCCAGATCGTGGACGTGGTGGACACCCTCAAGGCCCACGACATGCTGGACTGCTTTCGCCTGCTGCACTACCACTTGGGCTCCCAAGTCTCCAACATTCGGGACATCCGCACCGGGGTCATGGAAGGCGCGCGCCTCTACGTGGGTCTGGTGCAGGAAGGCGCGCCCATGGGCTATCTGGATCTGGGCGGCGGTCTGGCCGTGGACTACGACGGATCGCACACCAACTACGTTTCCTCGCGCAACTACAATCTGGACGAATACTGCGCGGACGTGGTGGAAGCCGTTATGAGCATCCTGGATGAGGAGCAGGTGTCACACCCGCATATCATCACAGAATCCGGCCGGGCCACAGTAGCCTATTATTCGGTGCTGCTCTTCAATATTCTGGACGTCAGCGTGGTGGAGGAAGTGCAGCTGCCCGACGGGCTGCCCGAGGATGCACCGGAACCCGTGCGCAACCTGCGCGAGGTGCTCTCCGGCATTTCCCTGCGCAATCTTCAGGAATGCTACAACGACGCCATCTATTACCGCGACGAAATGCGACAGCTTTTTTCTACGGGTAGGGTCAACCTGCGCCAGCGCACCCTGGCCGAGCGCTTTTTCTGGGCCATCATCATGCGCATCGCCCAGGAAAAAACCCGGCTCAAGAACGTGCCCCGCGACCTGGCGGATATCGACGTAAGCCTGGCGGACATTTATTACGGCAATTTCAGCGTGTTCCAGTCCCTGCCCGACTCTTGGGCCATTGATCAGCTCTTTCCGATCATGCCCGTGCACCGGCTCAAGGAATTTCCCTCACGCCAGGGCATCATCTCAGACATCACCTGCGATTCAGACGGCCGTATCGACCACTTCATCGACCTGCAGGGCATGAAGTCCACCCTAGACCTGCATCCCCTGCGCGATGGCGAGGAGTATTATCTGGGTGTCTTTCTGGTAGGGGCCTATCAGGAGACGCTGGGCGACCTGCATAACCTGATGGGTGACACCAACGTGGTCTCCATCCGTGCCTCGGAAGATGGCAGCTACGAATACGTGCGTGAAATTCGCGGCGACTCCGTGGCCGACATTCTGAGCTATGTGGAATACGACCCGCGCCGCATCCTTGAGGATTTGCGCAGCACCGCCGAACAGGCCGTGCGCCAGGGCCGCATCTCGCCCAGTGAGCGCTTCGCCGTCATGCAGGCTTTTGAGAACGGTCTGCGCGGCTACACCTATTTCGAGAGATAGGCCCGTGCGGAAACGGTTTACGGCCGCAGGGCCTTCACACACACCCTGCCAAAAGCGGTTTTTTGTTCACAGCAGATGGCAGCGCACCCGCCAGCCGGGGGCCAGTTCCTTCCACGCCGGGGCTTCGCTACGGCAGATTCCCACAGCTTTGGGGCAACGCGGATGAAAACGGCAGCCTGACGGCGGCTTGAGCGGGCTGGGCAGTTCCACTTCCAGTGCCTGCGGCAGAGACTCCACGCCACGCTCTCCCCCTATACCCATGGGCATGGCCGCCAGCAGGGCCTGGCTGTAAGGATGTGCCGCGCCCGCGAACATCCGTTCACGCGGGGCATCCTCCACCACCTGCCCCAAATACATGACCAGAATGCGCGGGCAGACGAAGCCCACCACTGCCAGATCGTGCGAGATGAAGAGATAGGCCGGGCCGAAGCGTTCCTGCACGTCGCACAGCAGATTGAGCACTTGGGCCTGCACAGAGGCGTCCAGCGCTGAAACCGGTTCGTCGCAGACGATCACGTCCGGTCTGGTGACCAGCGCCCTGGCCACGGCGATACGCTGGCGCTGGCCGCCGGAAAATTCATGCGGATACCGTCCGCCCACCCCTTTCAGGCCCACGGTGGCAAGCATTTCGTCGGCCAGACGGCGGCGCTCGGCGCGGGGCATACTACTCCGGGCGGCCAAGGGTCCGGCCACGGAAGCCCGCACGGAAAGACGCGGATTGAGCGAGGAAAAAGGATCCTGAAAAACCATCTGAATGCGCCCGGCGGCCCAGCTGTCCGCTCCGGCCGGGGGCAACGTCCTGCCCTCCAGCAGCACCCGGCCCGCGGAAGGAGCCAGCAGACCGCAGACCAGACGCCCCAGCGTGGATTTGCCGCAGCCGGATTCACCCACCAGACCGAGACTTTCGCCGCGGCGCAGGCCGAAGCTCACGTCATCCACGGCGGTAAGCTCCCGTTGCTCCCCGAACCAGCCGCGCCGCACCGTAAAGCGGCGGCTCACGCCGTCCAGCGCCAGTAGGGGCGTCGCGTCAACTGCGCTGATCGCGCCGCTCACGGGAGCTTCACTGGCCGCCATTTACGCCGTCCTGTCCGCTTCGGTGGCCGTCACGCCCGCCGCGTCAAAGGTGGCCATATCATTATATAGGGCCGCCGCGCCGCACAGCAGATGATAGGCCAGAGCCCCGCCCGTGCCTTCGCCCAGGCGCATGCCCAGATGGAGCAAGGGTTCCCCGCCGCCATCCGGGGCGGCTTCGTCATGGGCCAGCCTGAACAGCGCCGGGCTGTGTCCAGGTTCGGCCGAGGCGTGGGAAAGCACGGTATAGCCGGCCAGGGCCGGGCAGATGGCCAGAGCCGCCGCATAGGCCGCGCTGCAGATGAAGCCGTCCACCAGCACGGGCAGCCGTTGCGCCGCCGCGCCCAGCATGATGCCGCTTATCACGGTGATCTCAAAGCCGCCCACGGCGGCCAGAATATCCACCGGATCGCCGGATGCCAGCAGAGACGCGTTGACACGCAGGGACTCGCGCACGATGCACGCCTTGTGCCGGACCATGGCCGGATCGGAACCCGCGCCGGGACCGGTGACAGCGTCCGGGTCCAAGCCCAGCAGGGCGCAGTAGAGGGCCGTGCCCGCTGTGGAGTTGGCGATGCCCATTTCTCCCGTGCCCAGGCAGCGGTAACCCCGTCCGGCCGCCTCTGCGGCCAGATCCATGCCCCGGCACAGACCGTCCAAGCAGGTCTCGCGGCTCATGGCCGGGCCACGGCTCATATCCGCCGTGCCGTCGCCCAGACGCCGGTCCAGCAGTATGGGATGCGGCGTGAACGGCCCGCCCGCGCAACCGGCGTCCACCACCCGCAAATCCAGGCCGCCGCAACGACAGAGCACGTTGACCGCCGCCCCTCCGTGCAGAAAATTCATGACCATTTGCCTAGTCACGGCTTGGGGAAAAGGAGAAACGCCTTGGGCGGCCACGCCGTGGTCCCCGGCCACTGTCAGCATCAGGGCCGGGCTCACGGAAAGCGGCAGTTCGCCACGGCGCATGGCGTACAGACGCCGGGCCAATTCTTCCAATCGCCCCAGACTGCCGCGCGGCTTGGTCAGATTGTCCAGATGGGCTTGGGCCGCGTCCAGATCCTCCCGGCGCGGACGCTCAATGCGCAGTCCTGGAAAAAGCCGTTCCAATTCGGCCTGAGTAAAACTGATTTTCTTGTCCATTGACGGATTGTAGCCTGTGCGGGGCGGCGGCGCAAGGTCTTTACAAGCCGGAAATGATAATTATCTAGGCAGGGTAAGCACAAGTGGAATTTTATTTTGGGCATAATTCGCTTGTCATCAACCGCAAGCGAGGAACACATGTCCATAATGGCCTGCGGGCGGCGGGGCTCGCGACAACCGGCGCTTTGGCAATGCTGTCTTCCGGGTTATGCGCGCGGACGCTCCGTGGCGAGACCTGCTCCCCGCCCCTGGCGGATGGAGCGACACCCGCTGACGCTTCATCCGTTGGCGCGATAATGGTGTGGGAGCGACTGCCTGAAATTCCGAGTGACGAGCCGGACCCCGCATGGCTGATGAACGATGCCGGTCATTGCAGGGTTCACCCACATGCGGCGGGCGCGAGAGGAGGTAATCGGGACATGATCCGCGCAAAGGAGGGCTTAACACAAAATCGTATCTGGCAGCGGATGCGCATGGCATGCCGGTCAGGGCTCTTGTCACACGGGGCGCGACAGC
>APFI01000156.1 GCA_000403945.1 Desulfovibrio sp. Dsv1 | reverse complement strand
CAGAACGTGCAGATCATGGATCCGCGCGGCCTCAACGGCACCCGGCACCACCACGGAAGGGCCGAAGTCCCCACCCATGGCGTCCACGGCGATGATGGGGCGTTCGCTCATTATTCGGTTTCGTTTTTGGCGACCACCTGACGACCCCTGTACGTGCCGCAGCTGGGGCAGACGCTGTGGGGCACGGTGGGTTCGCCGCAGGAGCAGTAGATGACGGCGGGGGTGCCCACGCGGTCATGGGAACGGCGCATGCCCTTGCGGGAGCGGGATTTCTTGTTTTGCTGAACAGCCATGGCATTCTCCTTTTCCGACCGGGTCGGAATCCTTAAACGAAACGGGGCGGTTCAGGGTCGTTCCTAACCGCAGGACAAAAAAATATAGTTGAGTTCTTTGCAAAAGTCTAGTTTTTATGCAGAGTGAGCTCGCGTAAAACCGCCATTCGGGGATCGCCTTTATCCGGGATGCATCCGCAGTCGCCGTTATTCAGGTTGGCACCGCACTGGACGCAGAGTCCCTTGCAACCCGTCTTGCAGAGCGGATTGGTCGGCAGGGCCAGTACGAATTCCTCCCAGCAGACAGCCGCCAGATCCAGCATGGGCGTGTTGCGCTCATATATGACGCGGCTTTCCGTTTCCACTGTCGGATCGGGCGCAACATTTCCGGCATGGGCGTTCAGTCCGGCATCCGGGTCGTTCTCGCCGGGCAGTTCCTCAAACTCTTCGAAGCTGTTCCGGATGTCGGCCACGGCATCCTCGGCGCAACGGTTACAGGGCAGGACGACCTGTCCGCGCAGTTCGCCGCGCACCAAGCATCCGCCTTCGGCGGGCAGCACGCTGATATGCGCGCTGAGGGGGCTGCTTATGCGGCAGTCCATCTCGAATTCCCGCAAGGGTGCCTGCCAGATGGCCCGATCGTTCAGATCGAATTCCTTGCCACCCGGCGGAAGGTCGTTGATGGAAATACGGTATTTCTGCATGAGCACCTCAAGAGGGGTTGTTCATACCCGTCGCCCCCGCCCCTGTCAAGGAACGGTGGGCGGATGACGTGTTTCAGGAACCGGCTGGAGCCAGAGCTGCGGCGAGCGCGGCGAAAACCAGCCCGGAGGTCCTGTGGACCAGAATCTGTCGTTCTGGGACCGGTTGAACCAGAGGGCCGGACGGTCGCCCAAGGCGGCCACGGGGAAAAAAGGACCGGAATGATGGCCAGCATCCGGGAAAGACGGCCTTGCCGTCGTCCGGGGCATGAGTCGGCAGAGCCCCGGCCCGGAAGGACAGCCAAGCCAGATAGGGCAGATATGCCGCCCCCACGCATTTGAGGATGATAAAGACCAAGGGCGAGGTCTGAGACCGTCACGTCAAGGGCCACGGCCGTGGTGTGCACGCACGCCGTGGACCGCGGACCATATTGTCCGGGCCGAGAGCAATGCCCAGCAGCAGGGATGTGGCGGAAAAGGTCAGCAGAACCTCGGGGTTCAACACGGCGCAAGGGCTCCCTCTTGCAGGAAAAGGATTTTTTCGGCCCGGGGACGGGATTTAACCGCGTGTTCCAGGCGCAGGGCCGCGTCCTTGCGGGCGCAGGCTCGGCTGGCCAGTAGGCGCACGGGCCGCCGCCCGCTGGTGTAGCGGGCGCCGCCGGACGCAAGGCCGTTGTGCTGGGCCAGCCGCCGCGCGAGGTCGGTGGT
>APFI01000155.1 GCA_000403945.1 Desulfovibrio sp. Dsv1 | reverse complement strand
ATAGGCGGCGGCCGCCGGGGTGATGGTGTCGCGGGTGAAGTCCACAGCCCCGGCCAGCACTGCCGCCGTGAGCGAGGGCGGCAGAACGTCGTCCTGCATGGCCCAGCCGCCGTAGCGGCGCACCTCGCGCGCGGCCTCGTCCAGAGCGTCCAGGCCGGGCGTCAGCCGGGCCTGGTCCGGTATAGTTGCACCGTTGGGACGGAGGGGCTGCGTCTGGACCGCATATTCCGCCGCGCCGGGGGACACGTCCAGCCCCATGAGAGCTTCCAGGCGCAGGCCGGTGAGGGTTTGCTGCTGGAGGCCGGTATGCCGGATGATGGCGGCGGAAAAAATGCGCCGGGCTTGGCCTGAGGGATCCTGCCAGAGCAGCACCGGGCGCCGGGCGTCGCCGCTGTAGCGGTAGACCCAGCGCCGGATCTGGCCGTCGGCCCCGCGCACCTCGCCGGTCGCGGCCCAGCCGCCGGGCGTGGCCCAGGGCAGGCTGTCGCGCACCAGGGCTTTGGGCAAAAGCCCGCGTCCGGCCAGTTGCGCCACGGCTTCTGGCCGCAGGGGCAGGCATTCCCATTCGTCCGGCAGGCGGGGTAGAATGTCCCAGTCCTTTTGCGGCACGGCGATCATGGCGTAGACGCCGTCGAAACGAGCGGCCCGCCGGGCCTGAAGTATGAAATCCGGTCCCAGGCCCGTGGCCGCCGGGGGCAGTTCGCCGCCCGTCTGAACCTGAAGCCGCTCCAGACGTTGGGCCAGTTTTTCGAAATCCGCGTCCGTGCCCAGAGCCGGATCAAAACGCAGGGATGTCACGTTTTCCCCGCCGGGAGAAGACTGATTGCGCTTGTTCCAGATGTCGGCGCGTTCACCGGTGGGAGAAATGAACAGGCCGCTGATCCCGGCCTGGGGCAGGACGTCCGGGAAGCCGCCCCCGTTCCTGCCGGACAGCGTCCGGAAGAGAGGCTGACCGGCTCTGACGGTGTACGGATTGAGCGCGAGCCAGTTGGGCGCGGCCTTCAGCAGAACGGGCAGACCCCGGGCCGTGCTGCTGTTGCGCCAGATGCGTTCCGTGCCCGAAACCTGGGCCGTGAGTTCCGGCGCGGCCCCGAGCATGGACTGCCGTTCAAGCCACTGCAGATAGCCGGGATCGGCCCTGGGCAGACCGTTGCCTGCGGCGCATGCCGCCGAAGGGCTGCCGGCCGGGCGCGCCGCGCGTTTTTGGGGCGCGCAGGCCGCCGCCAGACAGCATGCCAGCAGAACGGTCAGCAGGACAGTCAGAAGGCGGGGCGTGCTGTGCGGCAGGGACATGGCGTCTTCGTCAGGGCCTGTCGGCGGATGCGGCTGTCTCCTCCGTCTTGGCCGCATTCCAGAGTTCGTCCTTGTCATCCAGGGAAAGTTCCGTGAAATTGCATCCCTGCTCCCGGGCCAGCTCCTCCATGCGGGCGAAGCGGCGCAGAAAACGCAGGGTGGCCAGATCCAGGGCCTCGCTGGCCTTGATGCCTTTGCGGCGGCCCAGCTCCGTGATGCTGAAGAGCAGATCGCCCAGCTCATGCTTCTGGGCTTCCGCGTCGCCGTTGGCCGAAGCGTCGAGCCATTCCAGCCATTCGGCCTCCACCTGCTGCTCCACCTCTTCGTCCTCGGGCCAGGTGAAGCCCGCGCGCGCGGCCTTGGAGTGGATGCGGTAGGCCTTGACCAAGGGCGGCAGGCTGGCGGGCAGGCTGTCGAAAACGCCTTGGGGTTTGCCGTCGGCGTTCGCGTGTTCGGCGCGCTTGATGGCTTCCCAGGTCTTGAGCTGTTCGTCCGGATTTTCAAACACCGTGTCGCCGAAAACGTGCGGGTGGCGTCGGATCATCTTGGCCCGACTGGTGTTCAGAGCGTCGTCGAAGTTGAACTGGCCCCGCTTCTCGCACAGGCGGGCCACGAAAAGCAGCAGAAAGGCCACGTCCCCCAGCTCCTCCCGGATATCGTCGGCCTTGCCCGAGCGGATGGCGCTGACAAGTTCGTGGCTTTCCTCAATGACATAGTCGGCCAGGCTTTCCGGACTCTGTGCCTTGTCCCAGGGGCAGCCGTCCGGGCTGGTCAGGCGTTCGATGACGCTTTGCAGTTCTTCCAGGGCGCTTTTTTCCATGACGCGGCGCATCCTTTATCTAATTATACTATGGGGTTCAGATTCCCAGCCGGGAAACAAGATCGGGCGGCAACCAGGTGCGCACCTGCTCCATCAGTGCGTTGAAATAGGGCAGGGCGCGCGAATGCCTCATAAATGGCGCATCGTGAAAGAATTTTTGCAGCACCAGCAGAGCCAGCGCGCAGATCAGCACGCCCTTGGCCAAGCCCAGCAGCCCTCCGGCCAGCCTGTCCGCCCAGGAGACAAAGGAAAAGGAAAGGATTTTTTGCAGAATGCGGGCCAGCACGGCCACGGCCAGGATCACGGCCAGAAAGATCAGCACGTAGGCGGCGATGGTCCGCCAGGCCGGATCGGCAATGGACGTGAGGCGCGGGGACAGCAGTGGGTGATAGGCATGCGCGGCCCAGAAGCCGCCCACCAGCGAGACCACCCCGGCTACTTCGCCCACAAAGCCGTGCGCAAAACCCCGCCCGGCAAAAAAAACCAGCGCCAAGACGATAATCAGATCAAAAATATCCTGCCCCATATTGCGGTTCCGTCAGCCTCCATGTGGCACCATAGCAGAAACGCCGCCATGAGACAATGCGGCCCGCTGTACAGCCCCCTGCCATTGGGCTATATTGTCGGACGTGAAACCGGCGTCCTCAATGCCCAGCTCCGGCCGGGCGGGAAGCTGTGGAACATGCGCCCCCGCATGCCTACACGCCGGAAATCGCCGTCAACGCGGCCGATCTGTTATGGCGCCTGACGCGCGTCGCCGACCTGGATCCGCTGGGAGGCCATGACCGACGATCCCCGCAATTTCGAGGACGAGCGGCTGTCCTACTGGATCGGGCTCTGGCCGCCCAGCGCGGCTCTGGCTTGGCGGAGCGGCGGGAGGAAATCGCGACCGTGCCTGCCTGGAGCTGGGCTGCGGCCCTGGGTGGCCGGGCCGGGGCGTTCGGTCTATGAGGCTTTTCTGCACGTCCTGCACGGCGGCCTGGCGGGGGCGGGGCCCCTTTACGCCCCGTCTGTGCCGGTGACCGTGCAGGTATGGGAAATCCGGCGCGGGACACACTGAAGTCCGGACGGAACAGGTTTCGCTCCAGGGACGCGCGCCGGGCACGAAACAGACGGCAGGCGAAATACATGGGAAAATTAGTGCGTTTTGGCGTATCGCTGGATGAGGATTTGCTGGAACCTTTTGAGGCGCTCTGCGTGCGCAAAGGCTATTCCAACCGCTCGGAAGCCATTCGGGATCTGATCCGCAAAGCCCTGGTGGAGGATGTCTGGCGGGATGCCGGGGGCCGGGGCGCGGGCACGTTGACCCTGGTCTATGATCATCATAAAAATGACTTGGCCCGGCGGTTGATGAAGATCCAGCATGACGATCACGACATTATTGTGGCCACCCTGCATGTGCATCTGGATCATTACAACTGTCTGGAAGTGCTGGTACTCAAGGGCGAGGCCGCGCGGGTGCGGGCTCTGGCCGACCGGCTGATCTCCTGCCGCGGCGTCAAACACGGCACGTTCAGTGTGACCACAACCGGACAGGATCTGGCCTGATGGAAGACGTACAAAGCCATGCCCCCACAGTGCCTCTGGGCATTGACCGCGTGGGGGTGCGCGAACTCAGGCTGCCCCTACTGGTGCGCGACCGCGCCCGGGGTCGCCAGCAGACCGTGGCCAGCGTGGATCTGGGCGTGGATCTGCCCTCGGCCTTCAAGGGTACCCACATGAGCCGTTTTGTGGAGGCCCTGGAAGGGTGGAACGAGGAAATCAGCTATCAGTCGGTGCGCCGCCTGCTGGAAACCGTCAAGGAGCGCCTGGGCGCGCGGCGGGCCTGGGCGCGCTTCCGCTTTCCCTATTTCATCCGCAAGGTGGCTCCTACTTCGGGCAGCCCCGGCACGGTGGCCTATGAATGCCGCCTCACCGGCGAACTGGACGAGAACGGCCAGTCCTTTCTGCTGGATATGGACGTGCCGGTGATGACCGTCTGCCCCTGTTCCAAGGCTATCAGCCGCGAGGGCGCGCACAGCCAGCGTTCCATTGTGCGCATGAGCGTGCGCATGAACGGTTTTTCCTGGCTGGAGGAATTTATTGAAATGGCCGAGGAGTCGGGTTCCTCGGCGGTGTATACCCTGCTCAAGCGCGAGGACGAGAAATTTGTCACCGAGTACGCCTTCGCCCATCCGGCCTTTGTGGAGGACGTGGTGCGCAACGTGGCCCAGCGGCTTTCCCGGCATGCGCATGTGGAATGGTTCAGCGTGGAAGTGGAGAGCATGGAATCTATTCACAACCACAATGCTTTTGCCCGCATTGAGCGTGACGTCCCGAAGGCGGAGCGGGGCTGAACCCGGCCGGGAAATCCGGAAAGGCGCATGACCGTTGGCCTGAGCTGGGGCGACCAGACACTTGAAAAAGCGTTTTGCAGCGAAGCGTTTTTATGTTAGAAAAATTGCAAACAGGTGTGAACTGATGAGCGGCATTACCGACAGCATGTACATTGGCGCGCTGGCCATGAATGCCCACTCGTGGGGTATGGCCGTCACGGCGCATAATGTGGCCAACGTGAACACGGCGGGCTTTACGCCGCAACAGGCGGTCTATGCCACCGGCCCCGGCGGTCGGGGCGTGCGTCTGGATGCCGTGCTTCAGGACGCGGGCGCTGCCGGGCGGCTCGCCGCCGGAACAGACAATGATCCGTCCATGCCGCCGGAGGTCGTGAATCCCAGCGGCACGGATCTGGGGCGTGAAATGACGCAGATGATCTCCACACAGCGGACCTATGAGGCCAACGCCCGAACTGTCCGCGCCAGCGACGCCATGCTGGGGGCGCTGCTGGACCTCAATGCCTGACACGGGTATATGCCGAAATGCGCGGGACGGATCTGCCCGTTTTTTGTCCCGTTGCCCGCCGCCCGCGTGGCGGAGCGGTCATCACCGGGAATGGAGTGTGAATTGGATAGGTATCTGAAAATATGCGTGCTGATTATGGCTTGCGGTCTGGCGTTCGGCTGCGCGGCTAGGCAGAACAGCACCAATGATGAACAATTGCGCGTAGAGCGCTTCCGCCGTTCCTATGAGGCGGCGCTGGACGAGGATCATGCCCAGACCAGCCGCCAGTTGCTGCGCAAAGCCCGTTCGGCCATCGGCACCCCCTATGTACGGGGCGGTTCCAGCCCGGGCGGTTTTGACTGTTCGGGCTTTGTCTGCTGGGCTTACAAGAGTGTGGGCGTGGCTTTGCCGCGCACCGCCCGGGAACAGTCCGTGGTGGGCGAGCGCATCATGAATCAGGAAGATATGCGCGCTGGCGACATCGTGACCTTCCGCCATCCCCGCCGGGGTTATCACACGGGCATTTACGTGGGCCACGGCAGATTCATTCACAGCCCGCACCGCCGCACCACCGTGCGGATCAACTCCCTCAGCGACCCTTATTTCAGCAGCACCTTTCTGGGCGCGCGTCGCGTGAATTTTGAGGGCAATGAAAATCTGGTGGCCCAGGCCGAAAGCCGTCTCAGCGACTACGCCGAGGAAAAGGCCGTGCGCGAACTTTCTGCCTCGAAAAAAAGCCCGGCCAAATTCCGCCGCAATGTGAAAACGCGTCGTGCCTCACGCGACAAGGTCGTGCAGGTGGCCAGCAACGACACGCGCCGCCTCACTAAGGTCTCCGGCGAACGTAAGACCGCGCCCGTCAAGGCGGCCGCCAAGACAGAAAAAAGCAAGGCCGGCCAGTCCGCCAAAAACGGCAAAAGCGCGGTGCGCAACGCTGCGGAGAAAAAATCCTCCGGCAAGGCGCTTTCCTCTTCCCATCAGAAAGATAAAAAAACTTCCGGCTCCAAGAACCGTAAAAAGTCATAGGCGGATACATGCTTCCCGTTATCAGCCTCGTTGAAACCCTGCAGAAACTCCGGGACGGAAAAATCCGTCTTGTCGATATCCGCGAACCGGATGAAGTGAACGCGGTGCGCGTGCCCGGTGCGGAAGTGGCGCCGCTTTCAATCATCAAATGGATGCATCTGGCCCCGTCAGACGCGGACCAGCCTATTGTCTTCACTTGCAATTCCGGCAACCGTACCAGCAAACAGAGCGATCTGCTGGAAGAACTGGCCGGCGGCCCCGCCTGGCAGATGGAGGGCGGCGTCAGCGCTTGGGCCAGGGAAGGCCTGCCTGTGGAGCGCGGGCAACAGCGCATGTCCCTGTTCCGCCAGATTCAGATCGGCGCGGGCGCGCTGGTGTTGCTGGGCTTGGCGGGCGTGTTCGTCTGGCCGCCCATGATTTGGCTGTCCGCCTTTGTGGGCGCGGGACTGGTGCTCGCAGGGGTGACCGGTTTCTGCGGCTTGGGGCTGCTGCTTTCAGCCATGCCCTGGAACAAGAAATAATTTTATGCCACCGCGCGGAGCGGACGGGCCCGCCCGGATCTGCGGGCGGCTGGCGCCAAGCCCCACGGGCTATGCCCATCTGGGCAATGCTTGGGCCTTTCTGCTGGCTTGGCTGGTGGTGCGGGCGCGCAAGGGCGTTCTGATCATGCGGATGGAGGACATTGATCCCCAGCGCTCCAGACCGGAGTTTGCGGCGGCGCTTCTGGAAGATTTGCGCTGGCTGGGCTTGGACTGGGATCAGGGACCGGATGTGGGCGGCCCGCTGGGGCCGTATGAACAGAGCCGGCGCGGAGCCGCATATGCGGAAACCTTGACACGGCTGGATGCCGCCGGTCTTATCTATCCCTGCTTCTGCACCCGCAAGGAGTTGCGCCTGCTGGCTGCGGCTCCGCATGTGGACGACGCGGGCGCGCCCTATCCCGGCACCTGTCGTGAGCTGAGCGCGGCGCAATGCGAAGGCTTGTTCAGGAGTGGGCGCAGGGCGGCGGTGCGGCTGCGTTGCCCTAGCGAGCCCATTGAGTTTGAAGATGCGCTGCTGGGGCCGCAGTCCTTCCGGCTGGACGAATGCGGCGGGGATTTCGCCTTGCGGCGCTCCGACGGCGTGGTGGCCTACCAGTTGGCCGTGGCCGTGGACGACGCGCTCATGGGTGTGACTCTGGTTGTGCGCGGGCGCGACATATTGCCTTCCACGCCGCGTCAGATCGCGCTTTTGCGGATGCTGGACCATGCCGTGCCCACCTATGCACATATTCCACTGCTCCTGGACTGCGAGGGGCAGCGCTTGGCCAAACGCCACCGGAGCCTGGCCCTGCGGTCCTTGCGGGAGCGGGGCGTAACCCCGCAGCGTATTGTGGGACTGCTGTCCCGTCTGGCCGGACTCAACCCGCACGGCGTGCCCGTGAGTCCGGCGGAACTGTTGCCGGATTTCGCTTTGGAGCGTCTTCCCGGCACGGACCGGCGAGTGACAGATCAGGATTTGCGTCAGCTTGCGCCGTAACAGGCGCTTATCTTTCAGCAGGAGTGTATAGAACCGTGGCAACGTTTGATCAGGCTTTTCTGGATGAAATTTTTCCGGCTCAGCGGACCGATGATTTTTTTGACGCCCTGTTCGGCGGCACCGAGGAAGGGGCCTACGACATCCGGCTGGTCTGCCGGAATGTAACGCCCGCCAAGGCGCAGCTGGCCTTTGAACTGCGCCAGCGGCCCGGCAAATGTCTGGTCTGCAACCTGACCTATGGTTTGCCGCAGGTTTTTCAGCGCCATCCGGTGCTTAATGTGGCCGGTGTGGCCGGGGCTGTGGCGAAACGCCTGGGCTGGCCCGAAAATACACCTTGGAAGCTGGAACCCACGGAAGAAATCAGCCATGAACTGCATGCTATTCCCCTGGTGCTGGAACGGGCCTGATGCCCGTCTTGACAGCGGGGCTCTTTTTGCAATAGAAACTGACCGACAGCACGGCTCGGTTGGTAGAGCGGCTGATTCGTAATAGACCAGCTTGTCAACTGGCGGGAAAGAAAAAGTCACTGCAAAAGTGACGAAAAAAGTTATACAAAACAGGCATTTGCCAGCTTAGCTCACTTGGTAGAGCAGCTGATTCGTAATCAGCAGGTAGCGAGTTCAATTCTCGCAGCTGGCTCCATAAATTACAGGGGGTTAGGTGTTAAAAAAGTACCTAAACCCCTGTTTTGCGTCCAAAGGGCTTTTCGAGCCTATTTAGAGCATGGCAGCGGAATCGCTTTTCGAGCGTATTGTAGGGGGTCAGACAAGATGAGAATGGGGAGTAAGGCCGATCCGACTTGACCGATAGGCGACTTTCCCTTGACTGATGCGGGCCTGACGGTTGACCGGCCCCGAAAAGGCGACAAGAAAAAGGTTTGAGAACGGAGGCCGGTTTTTCGGGCCGTTCGTCACGCAACTTGAGAACGAGAGACGCCCCGCCTGTGTCGTTTCTGACACAAAAAGCGGGGCTTATTTTATTCATCACTGCGCCGGATGCTCAAAGGGGCAGATTGGGCATATTCGGGCACATCGGTACCACCGCCTTCCCCCCCTGCAGCCTGCAAGGCCAGCCGTAGTTCTCCGATTAGACGTTCCTGATCCAAGCACCGCCTGTAAAGCTGTCGGTTTTCGTCCGCCAGATTTCGGCGTTCTTCCTTTTCGCTATGCAATTCCGCTTTGAGGGCAGCACATTCCGGGCAAGGTATCTGTTCCCTGCGATGTGGGACAGTTTTTTCGCCGTCCGTTGCATTTTCTTGCAGCATCGGGCCTTGTCCGAGCAGCAACCAAGCCGGTGAAACTGAAAATTCAACGCAAATGCGTTCAAGAATAATATGATTTGGGCTTACTCTCCCAGTTTCATAATTTCGCAGGGTGTTAGGGTTTATGCCGAGAGATTTTGCAAAGTCGCCTTGTTTTGACTTCCCTCGCACCTCTAAAATGCGTTCGGCAATTGTGCTGCTCATACGCAAAAGTTCCGTGGCGCGAAGTTTTGCGCCAAGTTTTGCGCGAAAGACCACAGCAATTAGCTGTAATTATTGATAAAATAATTTTTTTGCTAAATTTAAGTTTTGCGTTGAATTTTAGCTTTACAAAAACTCAAATTTAGCCGAAAAAGGTCTTGCGGGCGGTTAAAAAACTACTTTGCTTGCTAACCCTTTTTAACCGCCCCGCCCGATGAAATCAACGTCCACGCCAGAGCGGCGTTTGGACAAGCCCGAAAGGGCGGGAGCCTCCATGCGACAGCTTACCCTTCTTGACGATGCGGCCCGGTTGGCGGGCGTCATGGCGAGCATACGCGCTGCCATGCGTGCCGCAGCCGGTGCGCCGGACAGCGAGGGAAGGAAGGCGCTGCCGGACAAGCTGAATTCGCTCGCACGGCGGGCGGGCATCAAGCTGACCGCCGGAAACCAGAAGAGCATCAGCAAGGACACTCTGGACAAGTGGCTTTCACCTTCGGACACATCGCACACGCCTTCCCTGCTGGCAGTGCTGGCTTTCTGCCGGGCCACCGGCGACATGGAGCCGCTTCGCATGGCGGCGCGGGCCTTGGAACTGGACCTTATGACGGAAGAGGACAGGAAAATCCGCGATTACGGACGGGCAGTGCTGGATATGAAAGCCGCGCGGGAGCGCAAACGCAAACTGGAGAATGATCTATGAACGCAGCACACATGAGCCGAGCAGAATGCTCCCAGCGTCGGTATCAGGCGCGATACAGGATTCGTGAGGCATTGGAAGCCCGCGACATGAACATGACGGAACTTGCCCGTCGCATCGGCATATCGGCAGTGGCCGTGCAGAATACCGTGAAGGGAAAGAACCATAGCGCCCGTGTATTGGATGCCCTTCGGGAAGCAGGCGTGCCGGAAAAGTACCTTTTCGACCCGAATCCGGCACGGGCTGCATCAGCATAACTACGGCAAAGGACACGGCTATGGCGCTCAAGGACGCATACAGCACAATGGAGTTGGTTAAGCTGCTTGACGTGGCAGCTGTATCGACTGTTACGCGCCGGGCGGAGCAGGAGAACTGGCAGTTCCGTCCGCGCCACGGGCGCGGCGGCGGCAAGGAATGGCTCGTGGCCTCCATGCCGGAGGAAACGCAGCTCGCCATCCGCGCCGCCGAGGAGAAGCTGGCCCTTGCCGAAGCGGAATCCCTGCCCATGTCGCCGCTTTCGCCGGTCACGACCACGGCCATACTGGACGACAGGAAGCGCTACAAGGCGCTGGCGCGGGCGGACCTGCTGCGCCAGTACCTCGCATGGCAGCGCAAGAACGGCGCGACCAAGGCGCAGAAGGCGGCCTTCGTGGAAGCCTACCGGGCCGGTGTGTGGCCCAAGTTGCTGGAGGAACTCGGCCCCACGTCATGGAAGACGCTGGAGCGCTGGAAGATTGAGCAGGAGCGGGCCGGGAGCGTGCTGGCCCTCGCTGACAAGCGCGGCGTGGCCCACAAGGGCCGCACCCTGCTCACGGAACGGCACCAGCACATCATTCTGGGCCACGTCCTGAACCCGAACGCCCCGGACATCAGCCAGTGCGTGCGGGAGGTGCAGCGCAAGTTTCAGGCCGAGGGGCTGTTCGTGCCCTCCGACCCCACCATCCGGCGCTTCGCGCGGGCCTACATGACGGAATGCTTCGACAGCTGGACGGCCTTCCGCGAAGGGGAGAAGGCGTGGAACGACAAGTGCGCCATCAGCCTCCTCCGCAACTGGAACCTTGTGGAAGTGGGCGACGTGGTGATCGCGGACGGCCACACCCTCAATTTTGAAAGCATCGACCCCGACACGGGCAAGCCCAAGCGCATGACGCTGGTGCTGTTCTACGACGGCGCGAGCAACTGCCCGCTGGGCTGGCAGATCATGGCGACGGAGAACACGGCCTGCATATCGGCGGCGTTCCGGCGCAGCTGCATCATTCTGGGCAAGTTCCCGCGCGTCATCTACCTCGACAACGGCAGGGCCTTCCGGGCGCGGTTCTTCGAGGGCTGCCCGGACTTTGAGCAGGCCGGATTCCTCGGCCTGTACCGAGACCTCGGCTGCACCGTGATCCATGCGTGGCCCTACCACGGGCAGAGCAAGCCGGTCGAGCGGTTCTTCGGGACCATGCACGAGCTGGAAGTGTGGATGCCGTCCTATACGGGCTACGACATCGACCACAAGCCAGCCCGCATGATGCGCGGGGAGAAGCTGCACCGCAAGCTCTACGAGAAGATGGGCGCACGGCCCCTGACGCTGGAGGAAACCCATCTGCAGGTGGCCCGCTGGTTCGAGGAATACAAGGCCCGCCCGCAGTTCCGAACGCACCTCCACGGCGCGACGCCGGGCGATGTGATGGAGGCCGGGCGCGGGCCGGGCCTCACCCCGGAGGACATGCAGCGCCTGACCCTGCTGATGATGCAGAAGGAAGTCCGCACCATCACGAAGGACGGCATCCGCGTCAACGGGCGGCTGTACTGGCATGAGGCGCTCTTTTCCCGCCGCCATCCCGTCCTCGTGCGCTACGACGAGTATCTCAGCCCCTTCAGCGTCCTCATCTACACGCTGGACGGCAAGTTTCTCTGCGAAGCGCTGGACCGCGAACACCATCGGATCGCGCACGGCCTGCACCCCGTGGCCGCAGTGCTGGGCACGGCGGAGCAGCAGGCGGATCTGCGGGCGGCGCTGGAGCTGAAGCAGGGCCAGAAGAAGCAGAGCTTCTCGGCCATCACGGAAATGCTCAACGCGGACGTGCTGCCGGAGGCGCGGGCACGCATGGCGGCGGTGACGCGCCTGCAGCCCAAGCCGCTGCCTGCGGCGCGGCCCGCCGAGACAAAGCAGCCCACGGCGGAGGAAGAGGCCGCGTTCGCGGCGCAACGGGATGCCGCCGTCGCGGCCATGAACGCCGCCCCGGCCTACACCCCGTCAGCGCTCAAGCGCTGGAAGGATTCGCAGGAACGGTACTCCTACCTGTTCACGCTCAAGTTCGAGCAAGCCGTCGAGCTTGTGCCGGAAGACGCCGCATGGATGGAGGCATGGGAACAGACGCCGGAATACCTGACCGGCTGGAAGAAGTATTTTGACGGACTGCGCCAAGTGTACGCGCGGGAACAGGCCCGCGCCGCTATGGCGTAGCGCTACGGAGGAACGAAATGCGCGAAACGATCATTGAGACAGGAGCCATGACCAAGTTCGACAACGCCGTGGACGAGGTCGTCGGCGTCGGACGCAACCTTTCCGGCTTCATCCTCGCCTACGGGCAGGCCGGGCGCGGGAAGAGCGTCGCGGCGGACCGCTACCACATCCAGCGCGGCGGCGCGTATGTGCGCGTGTGGCAGGGATGGAGCCAGACGAGTTTCCTGCAGCGCCTGCTCTTCGAGGTGCGCGGGAAGAACATGGACATGCCCCGGCATACGGGCAACCGCTGCAAGGAGCTGATCGTGGAACTGCTTGAGGAAAACCGGCAGCCCATCTTCATCGACGAGGCGGACAGGCTGAAGATCGACAGGATCGAAGACCTCCGCGACATCCACGAAATGACGGGAGCGCCGGTCATCCTGATAGGCGAGGAAGGCATCTTCGGCCTGCTCTCCGAAAGGCGGCGCATCTGGTCGCGGGTGGCCTACGAGGTGGAGTTCGGCCCCATATCGCCCTCGGAAGTGGCCATGTACGCCATGCAGGCGGCGGCGCTGGAGGTGCCGCTGGCGCTGGCCTCCGAGATCGCCCAGAAGACCGAGGGCGACTTCCGGCTGGTGCGTAACATGTGCCTCCTGCTGGAGAAGTCCGCCAAGGCAAGCGGCAGCTTCGCCGTTGACCGGGCCATGCTGGACACGGCGCTCTCCGCCCACACATGGCGGCGGAAGTAGGGAGGCGGGCATGGAAGTGACCATCGACATGGTGCGCAAGGCCGTCCGGGCGCTGGGCGACGGAGGGCGCAGGGTCAGCTACCGGCAGGTCTACGAGGCGCTGGGGCTGGAAAGCGAGGCGGAGCAGGCCGTGGTGCGCTCGCGCATATCCGGCATGAAGCGGCATGGCGAGATACGCCGCGTGCTTCCCGGCGTGTTCACCTATGACGAGCAGCACCGTCCCCGCGAGGGCCGTATGCACAGCGTCATCTGGCGTTTCGTGCGGGCCTCGAAGCCGGGCTGGTCCATCAGCGAATGCGCCCTGCTGACCCGCGTCAGCTACACGCACATCCTGCGCTATGTGAACTGGCTGGAGGGCGAGGGCTTTTTGGAACGCGCGGGCCGCGACAGCAAGCGGGCCACGCTCTTCCGGGCAACGGGCAAGGCGCAGGCCACGCCCGAAACCCCGTACCCGCCCGTCCGGGCGGCAGACCCCTTCCAGAAGGAACGCACGGCGGCGGCGACCATCACGCGGCTCATGCTGTGCGCCGATCCCTACGCGCCGCGCACGGCCCGCACCATCACGGAAGCGGCCAACGTGCTTCTGGCGCGGTTTTCCAAGATCACCCATGAAACTGTCACCGAAAATGAGAATGAGGAGGTATCCCATGTTGACTGAAAAGCTCCAGAACATCAGCGCGTCCCTTGGCGACATTCTTGGCGATGTGTCCGTGGAAACGGCGGACGTGATCCGCAGCATCCGCCGCGAACTGGATGCCGCCGCCGATCAGGCGGAACATCTTGAGAATTACCTTGTGCCGCCCGCGCCCATGAACGCGCCCGCCGCTGCGCAGGGGGTGATGTGATGGCCGCGAGGATGAAGCCCTCCCCGGAGATCGTGGCCGACCGCCAGCAGGCGGAAGGGGCGCTTGCGGAAATCGCCTCTCTGGACCGCAAGATAGAAGCCATCGAACACTCCATGCAGGAAACCATAGACGCCGCCAAGATGCAGGCCAGCCAGAGCAGCGCGCCCCTGCAGGCCCGGCGCAAGGAACTGGCGGACGCAGTGGCCGTCTTCGCCAAGCTGAACCGGGCGGATCTCTTCGCCAAGGCCAAGAGCCTTGAGCTTGCCTTCGGCACCATCGGTTTCCGGGCCAGCACCCGGATCGTGCAGGTGCGCGGCATCACGGCGGCGATGACGCTGGAAAAGCTGCACCAGTACAACTTCATCGAGGGCATCCGCGTCAAGGAGGAGGTGGACAAGGACAAGGCGGCGTGCTGGCCGGACGAGCGGCTTGAGCTTGTGGGCCTCAAGCGCCAGACCGCCGACACCTTCTTCATCGAAATCAAGCGGGACGCGGTGCCGGAGCAGACCGCATAGGAGGGGGACATGGCGCGGCCCGTCTTCAGAAAGCCGCAGATTGAGGCATACGCGCTGGAATACGCCCGGAGGGCGTTGCGGAAGCAATGCCCCTCCGGCCCTGCGGGGCTGGAAAGCATGACGCGCACGGCGCAATGGGGAAGCGCCACGCCGCAGCAGCGCAGCGACATTTGCATCGAGATCAAGGCGCAAGCCAGAAAACTGCTGATACAGAACGGCTACAGCCAAGAAATCGTGTATCAGCGCATCATCCCATAGGAGGAAAAAGCATGACCCAGACAGAACTCAAGAAGGCAGTGGCCCAGAAAGCCGGACGATCCATCGCCAGCGTGGAGCGCTACCTTGAAGCCCTCCGCGACGTGACCTTGGATGAACTGCAAAAGGGCGGGGAAGTGCCCCTGCCGGGCCTTGGCAAGCTCTTCGTGAAGCAGCGGGCGGAACGCACGGGCCGCAATCCGCGCACGGGCGAGACCATTACAATCCCCGCATGCACGGTGCCCTACTTCAAGGCTTTCAAGCCGCTCATGGACGCGATCAAAGGCTAGAACGTGTCAAAACTGACACAAAAAAGGCCGTGAAAATGGAGCAGCAGAAATGACCATTACAAGAACGGAAGAGGAAATCGCCCGCGTGGAAAACTGGGCTGCGGAAGGTGTGGATGCGGGCACGCGCTATCCCGGCATGAGCTATGAGCAGGGCGTTTTGGACGCGCTCCAGTGGTTGAGCGGAGACAGCGATCACGCCCCGGATGAGGACTAGTCGATACGTAAGCGAAACGGCCCTTCGGGGCCGTCGCCGGGGCGTGGTGGCCCCGGCCTGACGAGCAGCCAAAGGGGAAAAAATGGCCAGCAACACGCGATTCATTGAACGCAAACGCATTACGGTGCCGTCGTCCATAGGGAGCGACGGCCTGCCCCTCTGTGACGGGCAATACTGGGTAATTCGAGACAGCATCGTGGACCTGTCCGCCTGTCCGCTCTGCTTGATAGACGAGGCTGCGGGCATCACTTGGGGCAGTTCCGCCCTCTTCGAGAACTGCGTCATCCGCGGCGCGGGCAAGCTGGTCCTCTGCGGCTGCGGCGACAAGGCGCATGTGGCCGAGGAAACGGGCAAGCGCGTAACCTTCATCCATTGCATTCTGGAGGATGCCGCCCGCCGCCTGCCGGAAGTGCAGGACGGTATGCACGCCATATTGCAGGACTGCCTCGTGCGGAACTGGGGGGGAGCCTGCGCGGTTCAACTATGACCCGGAGCATCCTGACCGCGCTTTCGGCGCATGGGCACACGGCGGGGGCAGCCTTTCCGCCGTGGGATGCGTATTCTGGCAGGATGGATTCGCACGACCGTGGGGCCAATTCTGGCGCGATATCGCCCACCATGTGGGGCAGGCCGTGAACGACGAGGGCCTGCTTGCGCTGCTCAATCCGCGTACCTACATGCCGGGCGTCTGCCGGGGCCTCACGGCTTCGGCAGGCGGCTATACCTCCGCCCAAAGGTGCTGGGCAAACAAATGGTGGATTTCGCTGGGGCAAAACGCGGCGGCAAGAATGACGAGAGCCGAGGCGTTTGAGCTGATTGCGGACCTTGAGGAGATGGCCGACAGGCTGGAGCGTGAGCTGCCCTTTGCGGCATAGGGGAAAACGTATGAAAGACACTGAAGAAAAGCGCCCCGACGCGCGGGTCGAGTTCAAGCTGACGGACTGCAATATAACCGTGTGGGCCAGCTTCAAGGCAGGATTCGGGTTCGGTCTGGGGCTGCTGGCGGTTTTTGGCGTGTGCTGCTGCATGGAATTCCTGAAGGGATTTCTGCAGGCGGTGTTCGGAGGATAGGAGGCAATCATGGCAAGCAACATACAACGCTTTACGATTCTGCGCACGTCAGAACATTCGTGGATCATCAAGGACAACAGCGACAATACAGCCGTGTGCTTCATCCATCAGGGCCGCCGTGAGCTTGCGAAGACGCAGGCTATGGTAAAGGTCATGCTCGACGCCCTGAACGCGGCGGCGAGCCTGCCCAGCAAGGCGGAGCACTGATGGGCACGCGGAATGACCAGCCCTCGCCCAGCCTCGAAAAAGAGGCGGCGTGGCAGGCGAGAAAGGCCAACCACAAGGCGGAGGGCATGGTGGGCTACGGCGTGAAATTTCAGCGGATACGCCGCATCACGGGATACCTCGTGGGCACGCTCGACCGCTTCAACAACGCCAAGCGGGCCGAGGAACGGGACCGCGTCAAGCACGGATGAAGGCATGGCGGACGAAAAGAGAAAATTCTGCGGCTCCATCAGTGTCAGAATCGGCACAAGGCGCGTGGCGTCAGCCGTTGCGACGCAGGAAGCTACGGATGACGACAGCAACTGGTTGCGCAAGCAGCCGGTCAACGAAATTGCTGTCGCCATTCGTAAGGCTCGAAGACTCGCCAACGACTGGCGCAAGCTGGAGCTTTCCCCGGCCCCGCTGCACGGCGGGCCGGAAGGCTTCTACCGCGTCCGGCAGGCCCGGCGCTGGGTGGACGCGCCGGACGGAAAGCCGCGTTTCTTCGACGCCGCAGGCATAGCCCGATTCACGGCGCAGACGGCCCTGTGCGGCTTGGAAACGCCCGCGTCCGCCCCGGAAATTCCCTTTCCCTCCCGCGTGTCTGCCAAGCGCCCTGACGGCTTTTACGAAGGGACGTGGACCAACACCGAGCCGATACTGGACTATGGGGGCCGCTGGATGGTCAACGTGACCTTGGATGGAAAGCGTCAGTTCGTGCCCGTGGAAGATATTATCGTTCGCAAGGAGCGGCACCGTGGAAAATAAGAAAATGCGCTTGGGACTGTATCGGAAGTCCGAAGTCGCCCGCAAGCAGCTTCCGAACATGGATGAGGAGGCGTTCCGCGACCTGCTGCGGAGCGAGTTCGGCGTGGAGAGCCGGAAGGACATGAACATCCACCAGCTGACGCGGCTGGTGCATCTTTTCGCGGAACAATACGGCGTGACATATACAGCGCCCGCCAAGAGCCGGAACACGCGCATCACGCCTCATGGCCGCCCGGACTTCATAGAAATTACGGATTCCATGCCCTACGCGCGGGAAAAGCGGCAGATTCTGGCGATATGGCGCAAGCTGGGCTACTCCATGTCCAGCCTTGACACCCGCTGCAAGCGGGCGTTCGGCGTGCCGGTGTTCGTCTGGATGAAGGACGGCAGGCAAATCAGCACCTTGCTTTCCGACCTGCAGCGACGCGAAAAGGCTTTTGACCGCAAGAATGAGGCGGCGGGGAGCGAGGCGCGGTGAACGCCCCCGCGACACTGCGGGAGCAGGTTCTTGAACGCTATTCAACGATATACGCCTTCTGCCGCGCACATCCTGAACTCAAGCGGGCCACGGTGTACCTTGTGCTGTCGGGCCGCTATCCGGGCAAGTCGGAGGCGCAGGCCGAGAAAATCCGCGCCGCCCTGCACGGGACGCCGCTGGCTCCGACCCCGGCAGCGCCGGGACTGACGCGGGAGCAGACCGTGGAGGCATTGCAGGAAATCCGCTGCGGCAACTGCCGCCGCCTTGACCGCCGTGGCTGCGGCGACTGCCGCGTCCAGACGGAACGCGAGGCGCGGGAACTGTATTCAAGGTTGTTTCCGGGGAGGTGACGTATGAAAACCCTCATACAAGACATCGTTTCGCTGACAAAGGACGGCTGGCGGCTGTATGACGCCGCCCCCGTGCAGGCCGTCTATGACAGGCTGGGCTGCACGCACGCCGCCAAGGGGAGCCGGAACAAGCCTCACTGGTTCGTGCGCGACGATGAATTCCTGTGCGTCGGCTGCGGCAAGCGCTGCATCCTCAAGCGGCCTGCGGGCTTTCCCGTTCCCCTGCCGATCCGTTACAGGGATGTCCCGCGAGAGGAGCCGTTCACGCTGACCCCGCAGGAAATGCTGGCGCGGCGCAATCTGCTGACCGTGAAGCAGGCCGCGTACTGCCTGAACGTGTCGGAGCGCACCGTGTACAACCTCGTCGCGGAGGGGAAGCTGGTGCGGCTCAAGGAGAACCCGGTCCGCATCCGCGTGGATGAAGTCCGGGAAATATGCAGGGACTTCGACGAATAAAGTTTGCACAGGGCGCACCCCTTCCGGGCAAGGTACGGCCCGTTTCGGCATGATTGCCGGGACGGGCCGTTTCGTTTCGCCGGTTCGTTTCTCCAGGCCCCCGCCCGCCGAACGGCTTGCGGCGGGCGGGGAATACGTCAAGGAGGGACCATGCAATACGAATTTTCACGCGAATATCTGGCGCTCCTGCGCGAGTTCGAGGGGCTGTACCTGATTCCGTACCTTTGCCCGGCAGGCTGCTGCACCATCGGCTACGGGACCAACCTTGAGGCGCACCCGCGCTTCATCCCCTTTGAGTACACGCGCGGTCTTGTCCAATCCGGCAGGCTACGCGGCGCGGAATTGCTCCACACCCTGCGTGACAGCGACATGAGGTGGACCAAGGAGCAGGCGGAGGAAGCCATGCTCTGGGAATTGCAGCAGACCCACGCGGACATGCTGCAACGCTGCCCGGTGTACGCCGCCCTGCGGGACAAGGGAGACAATGTGCGGGCCGACGCCCTGCTGGACATGGGCTACAACATGGGCGTGGGCCGTGCCCCGAACAAGTCGCGAGGCATCAAGGGGAGCGGCCTGCTGGGTTTTCATGCGACCCTGCCCATGATTGATCGGGGGGAATACGCCCGCGCCGCCGAAAACCTGAAGCTATCCAACTGGTACCGTCAGACGGGACGCCGCGCCCGCGCCGTCTGTTCCATGATCGCCACGGGCCGATACCCGGAGAGCCTGCGATGAAGGTCGGCATACTCGACAGCCTGCGCTGCCTTGACGGCGGCTGGTCGTGCCAGCGAATCGTGACCATGTGCGTCTGCGTCGTGGTACTTTCCATGTGGGTATGGGGCTGCTTCAAGGAAGGGCACTTCATCCATCTGGACTGGCAGGATGTCACGCTGCTCGTGGGCAGCCAGACCGCCAAGGCCGGGCAACTGTACTTTGAACGGGGCATCCATGCTGACCCGGAGGAAAACGCATGAAAACCGCAGTGATTCTGCTTGCGGCCATCGTCGTGTATGGGGGCACGTTCGCTGTACAGTATGTGCGCCTGCAAAAAGCGGATGCCGTGTGCGCCTCGCTGGAATCCGACCTCAAGGAATGGAAGGAGACGGCAGGCCGCTGGCAGGCCCTTGCCGAACAGGCCCAAAAGGGCGAGGCCGCCCTTGAGGCGCAGGCGCAGTCCTGCCTTGATCGCGAGGCGGCGGCGCGCGCGGATGCCGACGCATGGAAGGCCCTGCTGGAAGAAGCAACCCTGCGCGACATGACCCCGAAAGAAGAAAAAGGAGTGCCGGACAATGCGACGCGCCGTGCCCTTACTGATGCTCTTGACCGCCCTTTGTAGCGCCTGCGCCAGACCCGCGCCAACCCCGCCCCCAGCGCCCGTGGTCGTGTCCGTGGCCCGGTGCGCCCGGCCCGCCAAGCCGGAACTGCCCCCCCTGAAGGGGGCGTTCCTTGAAAGCCGTGACGGCTACACCCTGCTGCGCGTGCGCGACGCCCGCATCCGGGCGTATGTGGCGGGCCTTGAAGACGCCCTGAACTGTTACGAGGCTCAACTTTCAGGAGGCAACGAATAATGGATTCGACCCAACTTGAAGCCCTTGTGGCGGCGGCGCAGAACATCGCCGCCGTCCTGTCGCAGCTTGGCGTGCCGGGGCTGCTCACGCTGGCCCTTTCCGGCCCGGCGCTCGTCATCATCGCCATGCTGTTCTTTGAACACCTTCGCACCAAACGATCCGACGAGATCATACAGGCGCACAGGGAGGAGACCTCCCGCATTCTGGCCGCCTACAGGGAGGATTCCCTGAAGATGATCAAGGAACTGGGCGAAAACCAGCGGGAGACGGACCAGTATTACCGGGACAATGTGGAACTGGTGAAGAACTACGAGCGCATGGCGAAAGACCTTTCCGACGTCATCACAAACTGCATCGCCGCGCTGCAACGCATGGCGGTGCTGACGGAAAACAACATGCAGTGCCCCACACGCTGAAGCCGGAGGCGAAGCGGATGCGGTACACCGTGATGTCCCGGTCCGCGTCGCGCAGCACGATCTCCTCCATGTCCTGCGCCAGCACGTCGAGCGCCTTGGCCCAGAACGCGCAGTCGCGGATGAAGGTCTGCGTCATTTCCTTGTTGTAGGAAAGGTAGAACGTGTCCTGCCCGCCCGCTTCGCGGCTCTTGGACGCCTCCAGCACGGAAAGGAACGCCTCGCAGTAGGATGCGCCGATGCGGCGCGATTTCTCCCACACGCGCACGCGGGCCGCGTCCGCCATCCAGCGGCGCTGGTATGGCAGGAAGATGTCCGCCGCGCCTTCCATTACGCGCCGCCCTCCGCAATGCCCAGAGCCTTGTAGATATGCTGCGCCATGTCGCTCGACAGGCCGCGCTTGCGCTCCTGTTCCCCGGCCTCGTCCTTGGGAAGCCCGGCCTCCAGTTCGCCCAGAAGCTCAAGGCAGCGCTTGATGTCCTGCACGGTCGCCGCCGTGATCTTGCCGGGGTCGGCAAGGGCGAGGCCCAGCTTGCCTTCAATGGCCTGCTTCAGCGCCGCAACCGCGTCCACCCGCGTGGAAATCACGGGCCGGGCCGCAGGCTCGGCATAGGAGGGAATCTTGCCGGAGGCAGCAAGCTCGGCCCGTTTCAGGGCCAGATTCTCAAGGGATGCCACGGCGAAGGCCGCCTGCGCCGCCTCCTTGCCGTCACCGGCTTCCAGCAGGCGTTCCAGAATGGCCTTGCGCCCCATGACGGTGTTGAAGCGGATCTCGCTCTCCGCCTGCGCCAGTTCCTCGCGCCGCTTGGCCCACTTGAACTTCTGCCCCCACGCCTTGAGCGTGGTGGCCGAAACGCCCGTCAGCTCGGCAACGCGGGCATAGGAAAGCCGTTCGGCGCAGTACAGTTCCTGCGCCCGCCACACGGTGTCCGGCTCATGCTCCCAGCCCACGGTCAGCCCTCCAGTTCGGAATTCAGGATTTCTATCCGCTTTTCTATGTCGCGCAGCTCCATGATCTGCTGGGCAAGTATCGCCATGACATCTATGGCATCCAACTCCTGAATTTCGGTCATGGGTATGGCCGGGTTCAGTATTTTCCGCATTTTTGCGAGGTTGTCCCTAGCCCTTGCCTCAAGACGCTCGCGCTTTTCCCGCAGAGTGAGCCTCTGCAGCTTGAATTCCATGCGTTCACTCATGCTATTTCCTTCCTCTTGCGGCCTCGCGGGACATGGGGCACTGCATGTTGTTTTCCGTCAGCACCGCCATGCGTTGCAGCGCGGCGATGCAGTTT
>APFI01000154.1 GCA_000403945.1 Desulfovibrio sp. Dsv1 | reverse complement strand
ATGTCCAGGGGCTACACGAACCAGGCCTGATTATAAGGTTTGCAAACACACCCTAGTCAAGTCCGAAAAGAGCACCTCAGGGATATTTCGACGGTGTGGCGTCCTTCTTCGACAACCATATCCGGCAGCATGCCCGTACGTCGAGGCGTCGGCGTTCGACAAGCTGGCTAAAACGGCTCAACGATCAATCGACCGAAACGATAAGGATTTCGAGCACCATCTTGATAAATTGAAAGGCAAAAACTTCGAAATCCTCTGGCGGCAGGATTGGTTCGTGGCCGAACGATTCAAATGGATGATCAGTTCGCCCCATCTGGTTGTCGATAAACACCGTTTCGAGGAGCTCACCCAAATCGGAACACAGCTCATGTGCTCCGATGACATAGAAAAACTTCGCGTCGTTGTCGCCCAGCTTTCAATGATTCAGATCGGCGGAGGCCCCGACAACGAGATGTTTGATGTAGCCAACATCATCAGAGGATGATTTACGGCGAAGGACTTATGGGGCTGCCTAAAGGCTTTGAGTTGCCGGATGGATCGAAAATCCGGCCGCTACTCTGTTCAGGAGACGAGTGGCAGATTTTCGATACCAAATTCTGCTCACGCGTCCGGAACTGGCGCAAAAGGCGGATGCATTCGGCTTCACCGGGACTGAATCATTCCGGAGCCTGAGCAGCCATAAGAAGTGCACCCTGACGGCGGTTGAGAAGGGGAAATCCCCGGAAGGCAAGGTCGATGCACCGGTTTTTGCCTTTGCCCTTAAAGAATCTCTAAAACTGTCGGCGAATGCCTCCTTCCATGATGCCGTTCATGTCGAGCAGTATTCCAGACTGCTCCAGGCGATGATGAAGAAGCGCGCGGAGACGGCGAAAGTCGGCGGCAATTTTTACGGTATCTGCGGGAGCGTGGCCTTGAGCGGCTTCGTCTGGCGGTACCGGATACAGGCCCTAGCTTGCCTGAAGCGCCGGGCGAATTTTACCCCGCCGCGTGGCCGCGTTGCGTTGCGCGTTTTTGCCGCAACGTGCCGCATGCCCCGGCATCAAGGCAAAGCCGGAGACGTAACGCCGATGCTCAAGGCCATCCACGCTTGTGTTGTCCGCCAGCAGAATGCGCCAGACATCCCGAGGGAAAAGGACGGACAGGCTGGCGGAGCATGTCTCAGAAGCGGACTTGTCTCAGAAAATGAACAGCGTTGCCATGCCCAGAAAGATGAAGAAACCCGCGCCGTCGGTGATCGTCGTCAGGAAGATGCTGGAGGCTTGGGCGGGGTCGCGGCCCAAGGCGCGGAAGATCAGCGGAATGGAGCCTCCGGCCACCGCGCCCAGCATCATGTCACACAACAGCGCGCCGCCCATGACCGCGCCCACCAAATGATTGCCCGTGAACCACCAAGCCCCCAAAAAGGCGGTGGTGGCCATGAACAGGCCGGTGATGATGCCGATCTTGCCCTCGCGCAGGACGGCCATCCAGGCTTTTTTCTGATCGAAACGGTCTGTGGCCAGCTGACGGATCATCACGGCCAGAGCCTGCTGGCCGGTATTGCCCGCCTGGTTGGCGACCATGGGCATGAGCACGGCCAGCACGGCCATCTGGGCGATGGTGCCCTCGAACATGTAGACCACCGAGGCCGACAGCGCGGAATTGATCATATTGACCATCAGCCAAGGCAGGCGCTTGCGTACGCTTTCCGTCCAGGGTGTATCCACACTTTCCTCGGGATCCGCGCCCACCATGCCGAGCATGTCGGCGCTGGCCTCCTCGTGCATGATGTCCATGATGTCGTCATAGGTGACCACGCCCATGATGTGGCCTTCGTAATCCACCACGGGCAGGGCCAGATAATTGTAGTGCGAGAGCAGGCTGGCCACATCGCGCTTGTCCGTGTCATAGGTCACGCTGACCACGCTCTGCCCGGCGGCGGCATCGCCCACAACGGTGCCGGGACGGGCCAGCATCAGGTCGCGCAGGGAAAGCACTCCCACCAGCACGTCCTTGTCGTCCACCACATAGCCGTAATAGGGGCTCTCCTTGTCTTCCATCTCGCGCCGGATATGGGCGATGGCCTGGTCCACAGTGAAATTTTGCTCCAGCAGGATCAGCTCGGTGTTCATGGCGCCAGCCGCGGAATTCGGGTCGAAATTGAGCAGATTGCGCAATTCTTCGGAATCTTCCTTGGCCAGTTTTTCCAGAAGCACGTCGCGGTGCTCCTCGTCCAGCTCGTCCAGGACGTCTGCGGCGTCATCCGGGGCCATCTCGGCGATGATCTGGGCAGCCACGTCGGCGTCCAGATTTTCCAGCACGTCCACGGCCACGTTGCCGTCCAGCTCGGCCAGAGCCTCGGCGGCATCCTCGGTGGTCATATGGCGCAGGGCGCAGACCTGTTTTTCCAGGCTCAGGTTTTCCAGATGATCGGCCATATCCGCCGGATGGACGAATTCGGCCTCGTCGCCCGCCTCCCGGCAGGCTTCGGGCATACTGATGCCGTGCGCGTCCCCGACCTCCGACGCGACGAATCCTTTATCCGCTGCGGAAGAGTGGCGAATTTCGTCGGTGCGGTCGTCAGCCATGAGCACGCCCTTTTGAGGATCTGGAGGAATAAAAACAGTGCCCTGCCGATGGCAAAGGCGGCGCAAGAATATCCGCTCTGTGTGACATGGACGCGCCGGACAGGAAACGGTTGCTGGTCCGCACCAGCGTGCGGACCGCGTATGTGAAAAAGCTCCCAATGACGTCCGCAACTTGACGCGCGCCACAGGTCATTCTATCTACTTCAAAGCCCCCGGGCAGGCTGTGCGCCATCCGGAGCGCCACGGTCCCGCACGCCTTCATGCCGCGTGCTCGATCCCTTGGGCGCGGGCATTTGTTCGTTTAGCACGCGCATGAAATGGGGACAAGCGCAATGTTCACGCCTTGGGCCGCTTTTTTTTCTCCCGACGGGAAACGGCTGCTGCAACAAAGTATTGACCTGGCCCTGGCCGAAGACGGACCGGAACTGACGGCGCAAGGGCTCTTCCCGCCGGAAGCGCGGATGCACGCCGTCATCCGGGCCAAGGAAGACACCCTGGTGGTGGGCCTGCCAGTCATCGGCGCGGTGTTCAAGAGCCTGAACGCCCCCTTTTCCTGGCAAGCGGCGGCACGGGAAGCCTCCCGTGTGTCGTCCATGACCGAAGTGGCCCGCATCACGGCTCCGGCTGTGGCCATGCTCAAGGCCGAGCGGATCATCCTCAATTTCATCACCCATCTTTCGGGCATCGCCAATCTCACGGCCCGCTACGTGCGGGAACTGGAAG
>APFI01000153.1 GCA_000403945.1 Desulfovibrio sp. Dsv1 | reverse complement strand
GTTACCGCCCTTGTTCATTTGGCATTTTCCATTATTTTACTCGGAAGAGTCATCAGGGAATTATGAAATGACTTCTAGGAACTGTTTCTGACTTCTCTTTTCGCCCTCTAGCTGCGTCAGGCCCGCTCCGTGCGAAGATCGGGTTTGAATAATAACTCCCTCCGCCCGAAATTCGCCTTTCCGGGCAGAAAACAAAGAAAGAGCCCCTAGAACAAATGAATGCTAAGAATGCACATTGTTCACGTTTAAAGACGCCACTCCGGCGCTTGACAGCGCGAATAAATTGCGCTTATCCGTCCGCGCTGCCCCTCCGGCGCAGCTTCCTGATGCTCCTGACCAGGGGCGATTCCCGGTGAAAAGCCAGCAGGGGCAGCACGGCCCCGATGACCAGCGCGCACATGATGAAAAAGGTGGTCAGTCCGTTGTAGACAATATCCGCCAGCAGTTCCTGACGCGGGGACATGGCCGTTGCGCCCAGAAACTGCATGGTGGCCAATATGGTCTTGTAGGCGAACATGCCCGGAATCATGGGCAGCAGCGCGGGAAAGGCGAACATCTCCGCCGGGATATGCCAGCGCCGGGCGCAGGGCATGCTGCACAATGAAATCAGCAAAGCCGCACAGAGTGAGGCACTGGCAATGCCCACACCTTCCCGCAGCAACGCAAAGCGACCCATATGGCCTACGGCGGCGAGCACTCCGGCCATAAGCAGAACCTTTTTGGGCGGATTGGAAATGACGGCGAATCCCATGGCCGCAACCGCTGCGAAAAAACCGTCGGCGGCTATTGCCGTCAGAAGAATCACAGCGAACTCATCCCCAGCAGGGTCATGGTCAGGGCTAGACCGAGAGCAATGCAGACGATCAGGATGCTGGCCTGCACGGCCCTAGAGAAACCCATCAGCACATGCCCGTCCATAATGTCCAGCATGGCGTTGATCAGTGGAATACCGGGAATCAGAAAGAGCACACTGGCCGCCAAGCCGGTCTGCGGCGTTGAGCCCCAGTGAAAGAGCACGCCCGGCGCGGCCAGCAGGGAAGCGCCGAAGGCACAGCAAAAAAATACGATCTTGCTGTCCACACGCCAGCGCGCCAGAAACTGGCGCAGATAGAAACCCGCCAAGGTGGCCGCGAACACCAGAACCATAGATGTGGCGTCACCCTCAAACAAACGGCAGAAGGCGGCATTGGCGCAGGCCACCATGAGGCGCACACAGGCCGGATGGTAGTAGGACTGCCCGCTCAGAATGGCGTTGAGACGCCTCCGTGCTTCCTCCAAGCTCAGGCGCTCATCCACAATGCTCCAGCCCAGCGCGTTGAGACCCGCCACTTTCTGGAAATCCGGCGCTCCGGCCCTGATGGACCCCACCGACGTGCGGCGTTCCCGCCCGTCCGCCGAGGTGACGGAGAGCATCAGATGTTTTGGAAAGACCGCCAGATCCACAGCAAAGCCGAAAGCCCCGGCAATGCGCGCGGCGTTACGGTCCACGCGCGCTGTCTGCGCGCCCAAGCCCAGCAACGCGGCGCAGAAGGTCCGCAGAAAATCATTGACCTCTCCCGTGCCGGGGGCCTGGTTTGTTACGGGCCGTCCGCCGGAACTGCAATGGGGCGTATGGGAAAGCGCGGTCTTGGCCGCGCTTTGTTGGGAAGATTCGGACATGGCGGGCCCGTTACGCAGGGCTTTCGCCATCTTGGAACACCCAGTGCAGAATCCGCTTGTGCACGCGCAAACGGTACTCTGACTGGCGCACCAGTTGGGATGTCGGGCTGGAAAGCACCTTCCGGTCCACAGGAATGGCCTCCACCGGCGAAGCGCTGAGCAGAAGGCGCGCATCTGGATCGGCCTTGCTCATCAGTTCGGCGTCGAGTCGCCAAGGGCCGATATCTTCACCGCTCATGCCGCCCCGGCAACCGACAAAGACGAAATTGACGCCTTTCACCGCTTCTTCAGGCGTATCCATAAACGTCACCGGAGTTTGCAGGCAGTCCACCATCGCCTGAAGCGGGGCCGGGTCCACATGCGGGGGCAGGGCCACACGCAGGCTGAAGGGAAACCAGGCCGTGGCCTCAATGATCGAATGAAGTGTGCCGTTGGCGCAGCCCAGCCAGCCGGCGGTGACACCCTGCAGATAGCGCGACGACCTCAGCATGCAGGCGATGTCGGCCAAGGCATGGGCCGGATGCGCATCCGGGCTGCCCGCGTTGATCACGGGAAAATTCACGTTGGCGGCACGCATGTCCCAAGTGCTCACCGGCAGGCCGTAGGCATACAGGCAGTCCATATAATAGCCGAAAATCGGCATCAGATGTTCCTGATACTCGTTGAGCTCCACGCGCCACGCGCCTTGCTGCTCGCCCTCGTACACCGTGAAGCCGCCCATCTGACGCACGGCCGCCGTCACACAGAGCCGTTCGGGCAGGGAATGTTGGGCGAAAATCAGCACCGCCACACGTTCGGTCATGAAGTCGGTGCGCAATTTGGCGTCCGGGATGCCGATGGCCTGATGCACCAGCAGCCAGCAGGTGCTTTCGCCCAGATCCCTGATGGTCAATACGTGTCTTGGCATTGTTTCCTCCCGTAACGGGCCGGCACGGGCGGTATGCCGCAGCCGAATATATTTGGACTGTAACAGGGCGTTCCGACCCTGTCCAGAAGGTCGGGGGACAAACACCCCAAAGCCGGAACGACCCCGGATGCGGGCTTGGGTTTATAACGGTTTTCAGCTATACTATGATGGTAAGTCTACGAGCGGATCCCGCCGCTCCGGAGCGGACATATGAAGGCTTTCATTTTTGATCTGGACGGTACCCTGCTGGATACCCTTGAAGACATCGGCCGAGCCTGCAACGCGGTTTTGGCCGCCCACGGCCATTCTGTTCATCCCTTGGCGGCCTACCGCCGCATGGTGGGAAACGGTTTCGGCCGTCTGGTGCGCAGCGCACTGCCCCCGGCGGCGCTGTGCGACCTCGCGCCTGGGGCACTCGACGCACTGGTGGACGAGGCCCGCCTCTGGTACGGGCAGCACATGCGCGAGCGCACCCGCCCGTATGACGGTATGCCCGAGGCTCTGGCGGAACTGGCCCGGCGTGGCCTGACGCTTGCCGTACTCTCCAACAAACCCGATGACCTCACGCGAGCGCTGGTCAACCATTATTTCCCGCAAATCCCCTTTGCCGACGTGTGTGGCGGACGGCCCGGAACCCCGCTCAAGCCCCATCCCGCAGCTCCCAGGTCCATGCTGGTTAGACTGGGCCTAAAGGCCGGGCAGTGCTTTTACGTGGGCGACAGTGATGTGGATATGCTCACGGCGCGCAATGCGGACATGATTTCCGTGGGCGTGACCTGGGGATTTCGCGGTTTGGAGGAAGTGCGCGCCGCAGGCGCGCGACATCTGGTAACCACACCGGCGCAATTGCCGGAATTGATATGACATTTGGTATAAGGAAGTCACATGGAACGGCCTATTATTGAAATCGACGAAGCAAAATGCAACGGTTGCGGTCAATGCGTGCTGGACTGCGCCGAGGGCGCTCTGGCTGTCATTGACGGCAAGGCCAAGCTGATCAGCGAAGTATTCTGCGACGGCTTGGGTGCCTGTCTGAACTGCCCACAGGGCGCGCTGACCCTGACCACACGCGATGCTCCGGAATTTGATGAGAAAGCGGCTCTGGCGGCCAAGGCCCGGCGCGAACCCTTGGACGGCGCGGAGCAGCCCGCGCAACCGCGCCCGGCAGTTGGCTGCCCCGGCAATGCGGTGCGCAGCCTGCGCCCTCTGGGCGGGCCCACTGTTGCAGCCACGGACGCAACTTTGCGGGTGGAACTGCCCAGTTGGCCCATCCAGTTGCGGCTGGTGCCGCCGCAGGCTCCCTTTCTGAAAGGCGCGCACCTGTTGCTGGCCGCCCATTGTGCGGGTTTCGCCCTGCCCCATCTGCACCGGGACTGGCTGGCGGGCCGCGTGCCGCTTATCGCCTGTCCCAAACTGGAAGACAATGCGCTGCTGCTGGAAAAACTGAACGCCATTCTGCGCGGCGGGCACATAGCCGGGCTTACGGTGCTGCGTATGAGCGTGCCCTGCTGCGGCGGGCTGGACCGCCTGACCCGCGAAGCCCTGGACAGGGTCGGGTGCGACCTGCCTCTGAAAAGCCATGTGGCGTGTCTGGGCTGAAGTCGCCCAATGCCTTGCTCTGTTGGAAAAATTTTTGGAATGCCTTGACAAAACATAGCTAACAACTATGTTTTAACACGATTCACCACAGCCGCGTAACACAGTTGTGATAAACAGACTTTGCACTTTCGCAAGGCCTTGTAAAGGATTTTGGCCATGCCCATCAAGATTCCCGCTGATCTCCCGGCCCGCACCGCCCTGGAGGGCGAAAACATTTTCGTGATGACCGAGGACCGTGCCCAGCAGCAGGACATTCGCCCTCTGGAGATCGTGATCGTCAACCTGATGCCCACCAAGATCGCCACGGAAACGCAATTGCTGCGCCTGCTAGGCAATTCGCCCATTCAGGTCAACATCACCCTACTGCGCACAGCGGCGCATGAATCCAAAAACACGCCGTTGCGCCATCTGGAGCGTTTTTACAAAACTTTCGCCGAAATTCGCCACCGCAGCTTCGACGGCATGCTCGTCACTGGCGCGCCGGTGGAACATCTGCCTTTCGAGGATGTGGACTACTGGCGGGAACTGTTGGAAATCATGGCTTACGCCCAAGGGCATGCCTACTCCACACTCTACCTCTGCTGGGCGGCCCAAGCGGCCCTGTATCACTTCTACGGGGTGCCCAAGCACATTCTTCCGGCCAAGATCTCGGGCATATTCTGCCATGAGGTGCTTTACCCGGAATGCCGCCTGTTCCGCGGCTTTGACGACGAATTTCTGGCCCCGCACTCACGCCACACCGAAGTACGCGCCGAAGACGTGCTCAAGGTGCCCAACCTGCGCATTTTGGCGCAGTCCAGCGAAGCCGGGATGGCCTTGGCGGAGAGTCTGGATCACAGCCAGGTGTTCATGACCGGCCACCTGGAATATGACCGGGGCACGCTGGACGCCGAATACCGGCGCGATCTGGATAAAGGACTGGACCCCGCGATGCCCAGGCACTATTACCCCGGCGACAATCCCTCGGCCATGCCACTGATGACTTGGCGGGCGCATGCCCATCTTTTCTACAGCAACTGGCTCAACTATTACGTTTATCAGGAAACCCCCTTCAGCCTTACGGCCATTTCCCGGCACTGTGAGACACGGGAGAAATAACCGGCCGGGCTCCGACCGGCGCAATGAGGTGCTGCCTATGCGTTTTTCCACCAGAACCCGCTACGGTTTGCGTTTTTTGCTGCGACTGGCGGCCCAGCCTAAGGACAGCCTGTTGCGACTGGGCCAGGTGGCCCGCAGGGAAAACATCTCCTCTGGTTATCTGGAGCAGATTGTCCGTGCCCTGAAACCATTGGGCATCTTGCGCGCGGTACGCGGATCGGGCGGCGGCTACGCTCTGGCCAAAGCGCCGTCCGAAATCAATATGGAAGACGTCTTTTTGCTTCTGGAGGGTGAGATTGCACCGGTGCGCTGCCTGACCAAGGGGCAGCGTTGCCAGCGGGAAAACCAATGTTCCACGCGTGACTTCTGGAAAGAGCTGGACAGTCACATCCGTGGTTTTTTACAGCGGCATACCCTTCAGGAAATCATAGAATCTGAGAAGCGCTCCGCTTCAGGAGGCAACTATGTGGAATTATAGCGAGGCCGTGCACGATCATTTCCTGCACCCGCACAATGCCGGCCCTCTGGCCGACGCCAACGCCGTGGGCGAGGTGGGCAGCTTGGCCTGTGGCGACGCCCTCAAGCTCTATCTGAAAATCAACGACGTGGGTGTCATCGAGGACGCTGGTTTTGAAACTTTCGGATGTGCAAGCGCCATCGCTTCCAGCTCCGTGCTCACGGACATGATCAAGGGCATGAAGGTGAATGACGCGCTCAAGCTGACAAACAAGGACATCGCCAACGCCCTGGGCGGCCTGCCCAAGCAGAAAATGCACTGCTCGGTCATGGGTCAGGATGCCTTGGAGGCGGCCATCCGCCAGTGGAAGGGCGAACCGCCCGTGCCCCACGCTCACGAAGAGGGCAAACTGGTTTGCAAATGCTTCGGCGTCACGGACGCCCAGATTATCCGCGCCATCCGCGAGAACAATCTGAAGACTGTGGAGGAAGTCACCAACTACACCAAGGCCGGCGGCGCGTGCGGCGAATGCTTGGACGAGATCTCCGAAATCCTCGCCGCCGAGCTCAAGCAGAAGCCGCTGACAGAGCTGACACCCAAGCCGCGCATGACCAACATACAGCGCATGCAGCAGGTGCTCAAGACCATTGACGAGGAAATCCGGCCCCAGCTCGCAACCGACGGCGGAGACATCGAACTGGTGGATGTGGACGGCAAGCGGGTGACGGTTTCCCTGCGCGGACGCTGCTCACAGTGCCGCTCCAGCGAAGTGACCATCCGCAATCTGGTGGAACGCATGCTGCGCGAGCATGTGGAACCCGACATCATGGTGGTGGAGGCTTAAATCATGAAGACCATCTATCTCGACAACAACGCCACCACGGCCGTGGCTCCGGAAGTGCTCGCAGCCATGCTGCCCTATCTAGACGAACTGTACGGCAACCCTTCCAGCATGCACAGCTTCGGCGGCCATGTGGGCGAGGCTGTGGATACGGCTCGCGAACGCATGGCCGCCCTGCTGGGGGCCGACAGGGATGAGATCATTTTCACTTCCTGCGGCTCGGAAAGCGACAATACGGCCATCTGGTCCGCCCTCCAGACCCAGCCGGAAAAGCGCCACCTAATCACCACCCGCGTGGAGCATCCGGCGGTGCTCAATGTGGCCCAGTACTGGGAACGCCAAGGTTACCACATGACCCTGCTCGGCGTGGACGGCAAAGGCCGCCTAGATCTGGACGAATACGCCGCCGCCCTGTCCGACGACACGGCTCTGGTGTCCATCATGTTCGCCAACAACGAGGTGGGCGATATCTATCCCATTCAGACCATGGCTGAGATGGCCAAGGAACGCGGCGTGCTCTTTCACACCGACGCAGTGCAGGCTGTGGGCAAAACGCCCATCGACCTCCGCCATCTGCCGGCGGACATGCTGTCCCTGTCCGGGCACAAGATTCACGCGCCCAAGGGCATCGGCGTGCTCTACGTGCGCAAGTGCGTGCGCTTCCGCCCGTTTCTGCGCGGCGGCCACCAGGAGCGGGGCAGACGGGCAGGCACGGAAAACGTGCCCTACATCGTGGGTTTGGGCATGGCCGCCCAACTGGCCAGCGACCACATGCAGGAGGAACGCGTCAACGTGGCCCGGCTGCGCGACAAACTGGAAAGCGGGCTGCTGGGGCGCATCCCGGACTGCATGGTCAACGGCGATGTGGAAAACCGCCTGCCCAACACCAGCAATATCGCTTTCAAGAACGTGGAGGGCGAAGCCATCCTGCTGATGCTCGACCGCCTGGGCATCTGCGCCAGCTCCGGTTCGGCCTGCACCTCGGGCAGCCTTGAGCCTTCGCATGTGCTCAGGGCCATGGGCGTGCCCTTCAACTATGCCCACGGCTCGGTGCGCCTTTCCCTCTCCCGCTACACCACGGAAGAGGACATTGATTTTGTGATTGAAAACTTCCCCGGCGTAATCGAAACCCTGCGGGCCATTTCTCCCTTCAAAAACTGAATCGCACCGCTGTCCCGGTGCCGGAGGGCTTTGTCTCTCCGGCGTTTTTTTGCGCCTTTCCGTCGGTGCCCGCATGCCGTCATCCCTCAATAATAATCCACAAAACAATGTACATTTACTGAAAAATGTGAAGCCCTTTGCCTCCTGAAGCACTATTTATGTGAAGGCCGCATTGGGTCTCAGACTAGAAGTCATTTCATGATTCCCTGATGACTCTTCTGAGTAAAATCATGGAAAATGCC
>APFI01000152.1 GCA_000403945.1 Desulfovibrio sp. Dsv1 | reverse complement strand
AAGTCCGAGGCAAAATTGTGGGTAATGTCCTCCCACTGCTTGCCAGCGTCGGAATATTCGGCGGTGAACTTCAGCAGGCCCCGGTACGCGCCGTCAAGGGGGTCGGTGGACATCTTCAGACGCATGAGCTCCACGCGCTTCTGAATGTCCGCCAGCGGGATGCCCGCCTGCCTCCACGCTTTGGCCTGCTTCTCGATCAGGCTGTTCTGATATTCAATGTCCTTCCCGTATTCGCCGGAAAGCTCCCCAAGCTCCTTGTAGAAGTCCGCAGCGACCTTCAGGTCTTTGAAGTCTTCCTGCTCCGCAAGAGCCTTCTTCAACCGTTCCATGTGCGGAGCTGCCTGCTCCGCACTCAAACCAGCGGCGGTAAAGCGTTGTTCCCATTCCTTCACCGTCTCCGCGATCTCAATCTCACGCAGAGCGCCGGTATTGTCTTCGAGTTTCAAAACCTCCTTGTTAAATTCGTTAAGAGTATTTGTGCGAAAAGCATCCGTGTAGTCGGTCTTGAGTCTTTGGATTTCCCCGGCACTCAGTTTCGCAGCTTCACCAAGCTTCTCAATCTCGGCCAGTTTTTTCTTGAGGTCTGTCCCGGTCTTGCCAGCCGTGCCGTTGAGTTGGGCAATCTCGTCTTTGAGGCGCTCTACAGACTGGCGTGCGTTGTCGATGGATGAGGTGCCGCCTCCACTGACTTTTTCCCCCAACTTCCCCTTGTTTGCCTCAATCTTGGCAATAAAGCCTGCTAATTTGCCATATTCGGCAAACAGTTTTTGCGCGTTGTCAATCTGCGCTTGTGTCGCCCCTTCCTGAGAGGCGATAAATCCGGCGGTTATAGCATCAGCAAGGGCTTTGGCAGAGGCAAGCCGCAACGTGGCTAAAGCCGATTCATCCGTTGCCTTTGCCTCGGCCTCAAGCGCTTCCTTGCCCTGCTTTGTGGCATTATATCTCTTGCTGAACCATTCGATGGCATCCGCTGCGGTCTTGATTTCCTTTTGGCCGCTTTCGTTTAACGCCTTTTGCACGGCCTCACGTTCTTTGAGCGCCTGGGCATTTTCATTGGAGGCTTGCGTAACGGAATTGGTCGCCTCTTTGGACTGCTTCAGAAGTTCTTTATTTTTATTGAGCGCCGTTGTCGTTTTGTGGATACTCTGCGCGCTATTCTCTTCCGCTGTCGCCAATTCTTCGATTTGGCTTGCAATCTTCGCGATTCCAGCATCACGCGCAACCAGCGCGAGCTTCATCATCTCGTTGTAAAAATCTTCAGCGGATATTTGCCCGTTCTTGAGCTTTTCCGGCAAGGCTTCAAGCGCATCCTTGAGGTTTGACAAATTTGAGTCAATTTCCCCGGTATCCCTGCCTATGCTCATCAGCTCCCAATTTATATCGCTGACAACATCCTTAACCTTGCTCTGCAAAGCAGCCATTTCCGATGTAAGGGCCTGTGACAGTTTACTGATGCCTATCTGAAGTTCTTTTTGCTCCAGATCAGTCAGTGCCCGCGTCAGATTGCCGCTTTGATCCGTAGCGCCTTTTAATGCTTTATCCAGAAGCTTTAGTGCTTCCGCATGATTTTTCGCCGTGCGCTCGGCGTCACTCTCCCGCGAGGCAAGGTAGCCAACTCCCGCAGCCGCTACGGTCAGGGCAACCCCCCAGGGGCCACCAAAAAATCCCATGAGGGAAGAAAAAGCCGCTTTCAGCTTATTGCCAACGGCTGCAAGGTTTGAAATGCCGTTTTTCAGACTGAAAAACTTGTCGCCCGCTGTTTTACTCGCCGCCTGCGCCGCTGCATATTTGCTCTCCGCTAGACTCAATTCACCGGTCACAACAGTCAATTCCTGGCGTAGCGTCGCCAGCTCCCGTGTTCGTGACGAACTTTTCTTTGTTGCTTCCGCTGATGCAATCTGCTTTTTAATGAATACCTGTTCCTCGCGCAGGGCCTGAACCGTTGTGCGGGCGGCGTTCATCCTTTCAGTCGCCTTCAACGCCTCGACGCGTGAAGCTTCTACCAGGCTGGCCTTGTACTGGTTCCAATTTTCAACAGCGGTGGCGGCCTTCTGCGCTACCGCAAGTCCCAACATGGCCGCTGTGGCCGTTTTTGTTGCAACGGCTAAAGATTCAATGGCGTCGTAGCTATCGGGGCCAATAGCATCATTAATAGCCTTGAATCCACCTACAAGCGCCTCTACGCTGCCAAGGATGGCTCCGCCGATCCTGTTTTCAAGATGTGTCAAAAATTCCGCGATGTTTTCTAGATTGTCGCTGATACGTGTCTGCCCATTTTCAGTAATCAGGATAAAATCCTGCATTACTGCAATAGCTTTTTTCAGGCTCTTCGTTATCCCCTGTGCCGAATTGCCCGCCAGAACATCCAGCGCTTCAGAAAGGTTGCTTGTCAGGCCTTTCCACGTCTGGGCAACGTCCTTACCCGCAAGGACGAAAGGTTCAAGCCGCTTGTTGAGTTCCGGGATAAGCGTGCCCGCTTCTTTCAGACCTCTGATATATTCGCCGAGGTCCCCTTTCACATCAGCAAAGAGTTTCGGGGCAAGGATATCCTGCACCATGTTGACCGTTCCCGTCAGGATCGCGTCAAGCTCGGTACGCATCTGGTTGAGCGGGATACCCAGGGTCTGCATGGCCTGCGCGCCCGCAACGGCAAACCTGGGAATGTCTTTCAAGGCCATACCCGCTTGCACGGCAGGCCCCATAATGGTTTGGACGCCTTCCACAAGCTCTTGTGTGGTGGCGGTTGTTTCCAGTCCGAGGCGCTGGATTTCCTTCATCATGTCAGCGGCAATGCCCTGAGCCGCTTGATATTTTTTCGCGCCTTCGAGAACTTTCCCCTGTGCATCCTCCAACTGCACCATTGACGTAATAATGGACGCCATGCCGATACGGCTTGATTCGATAGACGAGTTGAACTCAATGCCGCGCTGAACAAAGCCCTTCATGCCCTCAACGGCCTTGTACGCGCCCACGAGGGCAAGGACGCTCTTCGCGGCGTTCTTCATGGCGGTGTTAATCGCCTCTCCGGCGTCTTTGCCCCTACGGCCCAGCTCAACGGTCTGAGATGCCGCCTTTGCCGACTCCGCACCAATCCCCCCAAGGGCCTTTTCCGCCTGGCTTGCGGATCGGGTCACCTGGTCAATGGCGGATGCCGCCTTGTCGGCGTTCAGGGCATGGAGATCAATAGAGATGTCGTATCCGGGCATGTTTCTTCGCCTCTTTGCTGGGTCAGCAATTTTGGCGAAAGCGTACCACACCTTTTTGAGGTTTTGCCGAAATTGCTACCAAATCCCGGCGAATTTGTGCCAAAAGGGGGGTTGACAACTTTTTTGAACGCGACGGGAAACGGCGCAATGAAAAGGCCGGGCGCTTATGGCGTCCGGCCCTTTCTATCTCACTCCATCATCCCCGCCGCCCAGGTGACGGCCACCTATATCCGTCCGGCAGCCAAAGCGGTGCGGGCCGATGCCTCCATGCTCTTCAGCGCGTAATGCAGCGACCATCCCGCATTTTCCATGTTCCGGTGAATCAGGAGGGCAAGGGAACTACGGGGACCTGTACCACTTAGGGGCGGCATGCCCTTACGGACAGCCTGGAAAATGGCTTCCTCATGGTCATTGATGTGGCGGATATGCTCACGGATCGCGGCAAGATGCACGTCAATCTCGTCGGTTATCGCCAGTGCCGGGGCGGGGTGGCTCTGTTGCAGATTAGAGCCGGGTGAAGGTGGCAGGGCCTTCCGCTGCTCGTCAATCTTGCCCTGTACCCAGGCTATGGCGTCGGGTATCCACTCTTCCGGCAGATCGTCGATCCGCTCAAGCTGGAAGTGCGCCTTGACCTGTGGCCACAGAGCCGTGTGGGGCGTGCCACTCACCTGCGCCCACGCATTGACCAAGGAGCGCAGCGGCTTCCGGCTGGCCGTGGTGGATGGCGTAATCTTGATGTGTGGGGCTTCAGGGAGGGCGGGAGACGGTTTACGTACCGCCTGCCCTTCCATCCAGTATGCCCAAAGCGCGTCGTCGCTCTCGTTCTGGTAGAGTTCGATCCTGGACCGGAGTTCGGGCCGCACCTTCTTGGGGTTGACGCTGTTCAACCACGCCGGAAGTTTGCGCACGGGCATGGACAACATTTCCCGTTCAACGCCGTCTTGGGCAACCGTAGAGATCATCTCTACAGTCCAGCGATCCTTGTTGGCCTTGAGTTTTACCGCCTGCCCACCCCAGTCAAGCCCCATGTTTTCCACGATGGGCCGCATGGGGGTGTAAGGCTGGTTCTGGTAGTCGATGCAGAAGATGATGTCGCCGTGGAAGGGAACAGGGGAAAGCTGGCACATATGGCCTCCATAGTTTAGTAGTTTGGCATTTGGAATGAGAAATGCCGGGACTCAACTACCGCTATGGACGGCTGCCTTTATTCCCCCGAAGGGTCTTGTATTCGAGGCTATCGACCCGGCAAATTCGCGTGGCGTGATGGGCATTGTAGCCCAAAAAGAAACCCAGCAAAAGAGCCGGGCAGGAACGCGCATATTTTTGAAACAGCGGCGCGGGCACTGCCATAGTAGTAGTACATTCAGAAATGCACAATCAGGCAGAAATGTCAAGCATGAATTGCACCAGTGAACGCAACGGCTTGCGATCGTCGGCGGTGGATGGGGTGGACTGGCTGGGGAGGGCGGCTCGTTCTTCCGCCGCGAGCCGGTCAAGTACATCCAGCACCCAGCGACGAAACGCCTTGGCTACAGGGGTGCGGGATAGCATGCCCACAAGATGGCATCCACGCATTGAAAAAATACGGGCTACAACCTCTGTCAGGCCCACCGTCATTTTGACGGTGGCTGACATCATTGAAGAAAATTCTTCCTTATTCCGTTCGTAAATTTTGAGAACGGAATCTTCACGAGCGTAGCCAAGAGCTTGGGAAAGTTGGCGGGCGGTAATCCACGGCTGCCCATTGCGGGAAATGATTTCAAACTGGACATCGTTGAAACAAAGGGCCTGTGACATGGGAACCTCGCAGTGTTTTCGTTTTCTCCCTTTAGGCAAAAGAGAAGGCCGGGAGTCGAAAACCGCTGCGAGGCGGCAGGCATATTCCCCCGGAGGGTATTGTATTAGCCTACTCCCGGCCAGAATGACCGTATTCATATCCCAAAACAGGACATGAAAAAAGCCTTGACTTTCGGGAAAGGCATCCGCTCGCAGTGGAGTTTTCGGCTCCGTACCCACACAACGCCACAGAATACGGGAAAAGTCAAGGAGAAAAACTGGTTGATAAAATTTACATTGTAAATATAATACATTTACGAAAGGAGATGTCATGGAATTTACCTGGGATCCCCACAAGGCCACTATTAACAAACTTAAGCACGGCGTGACATTCGAGGAAGCGCAGACAGTTTTTCAGGATTGTGAGGCATTACGGATTTTCGATCCTGACCATTCCGATGATGAAGACAGATTCCTGATGCTAGGCTTGAGTTCAGTTCTGCGTCTGCTTGTGGTTTGCCACTGCTACCGGGAAAACGATGAACAAATCAGAATTTTTTCTGCCAGAAAAGCATCAAAGACAGAAATAGCCACCTATGAACGGAGGAAATAATCATGCGTGAGGAATACGATTTTTCGCAAGGAATCAAGAATCCATATATAAAGCCACAAAAAACCACGGTTACCATCCGGCTGGACAAAGCGACAGTGGATTATTTCAAGGGATTATCCGAAGAGGTGAATATGCCCTATCAGACCCTGATAAACGCATATCTGGCTGATTGCGCTGCAAAACAGAGAAAGCCGATTTTGACGTGGGGCGAATAGGACAAAGGCAGCATCGGCAGGGGGGATGTCAAGGAGCCTATCTTGAATCTCTTTTTGACTCATTGACAAATTCGCATGCCGGAGGACAGAATACGTGGCAAAAAACCCCGCTCCGGATGGAGCGGGGCCTTTCGCCGTTATTTCGATTTTGATCTTTCGCGGTATTCTTCCCGCCGGATACGCAGGGCCCGCTCCTCAATGAGCAGCAACCGCCAACGGATGCCTTCCGGGTCGTCATGGCGGGCGCATTCGTGTTCAACGGCCTCAATGCGGAGCGGCAAGGGGAATCCGCTCATGCCGTCGATATCGCGCCCCGTCCCGTCCAGGCTGATCCATGCCTCCCACGCCTGCCAGTTCTTCAGGGATATTTCCACGGGCATGGAGCATGCGCCACAGGGAGGGGGTTCCCCGTTTTCCTCGTGGAGTTCCCGGCAGTCTTCACAACCGGGCCGCGCGTCGGCGTCAAGAAACCACGCGGCCCAGGCAATCAGTTTTTTTTGTCTTCCAGTTCGCCCATGCGGGCCACATGCTGAATGCGGGCCGCCAGTCCGGCCATGAAGTCGGGATCGCATTCGCAGAGTTCCTTCACCGTCTCGGCGGAAAACTCGATTTCTCGCCCCTCCATGTCCTGAAAGCCCTGCCAGCCGGTCAAACCCTTTTGCAGCAATTTCACCACCGCGAAAAAGTCCGCGATGGATACGTCCGCTCCGGCCTCCTTCAAGGCCTCCTGCTGTACCTGTCGGCGCATGGTGGCCGTCACCGGACGCACAAATACGCCCTCGCTCTTGTCCTTGCTCATGGGCACAAAAAAGCTCTTGTCCTTGAACGCTTCGGTCATGATCCGCATTGTGGAATCGCTCCTTATTCCTGGATGATGTACAGAGAATCGTTGCCAACCGTGCCCAATGCCGCGCCCTCGCGGTTCAGGACAACGAAGGTGTCGTTTTCATCAACGCTGGGCATCTGCATCTTGACGCGCGGCATCAGCAGAGACAGGGTTTCTCCGTGCTTGCCGCCAAGCACCACGCTCACCGGCACCTCGTCGCCGTTATAGCTGCGCTTGAACTCCACGGCATCCTTGCGGCGGAAATACATGCCGTTGGTCATGGTGATCGAGCGCATGCCGTCGGCATTCTCGCCGGGATATTCGTCGCCGATTTCACTGGTGAAGGACGTGGGGGTGTTGATGGTGAGGCTTCCTTCCGTCAGCTTGCCGGATTTCCCGCTGATGAACACACGGGCGGAAGCGGCGGTCAGTGCTTCCCCCCGCTCCGTGGCGGAAGGCAGCCAGGGTTCGATCCGGTCGTCTTCCAGCCAGCCGGAAGGCGTGGGGCTCACCGTGATAGTCCCGTTCTCGTCGTCCACGGCAATGACGGTGTAGCCCGCGCCGCCGTTGTCGTCGTTTCTGGTGGCGTTCTTGATGATGCCGCCCTCGGTGTACGCCCCGGAAGCGGAATCGCCGCCGTCCGTCACCACGGAGAGTTCCGCCCCCACAGGCGCGCTTTTCAGCAGCGAGGAGCCGCACCAGCCCATTTTCCGGAACTGCAAACTGAAGTCCGCATGCTGGCCACCCTCTCTGCTCTGCGGAATCGTGGCCTGCGTGACCACAGCCCCGGACGCGAAACGCACGGTATGATCGTCTTTCACCCATACAGACAGCGTAGGACGACAAACATCCTGAAAATAGACGCGACTGTTCAGCGTCACGGTATCGCCGTCGCCGATTTCCGCCGCCGTGGTCCCGGCGAAGCCTCGCACGCAGCCGGCAAGGGCCGTCACAAAGCCGCCGGGGCCGCGCACCACGTCAGTATAGCGGATTTTTTCCGCGTTGATGGCCGCCACGCCGCGTCCGGGGAAGAAGCCGCCGGACACGTTTTTGATCGGGATTGTCGCGCTGTCGGCGGGCACATGACCCGCCAGTGTCCCCTGAGGCTTGTTCACCGCCGCCGTCACAGTCAGGGTTATGGCCTCGTCGTCAT
>APFI01000151.1 GCA_000403945.1 Desulfovibrio sp. Dsv1 | reverse complement strand
ATGGGCTATCGAGCCCGAAAGATTCCATGTCGATCCAAACCATTTCACTGTGGGACTAAACAGCGAGGTAGGCCCACCTTTTTGCGGGCTCCCTCACGTCCTGCCCTGCGGGGCTGGTTTACTCGCCTGCGACTCGACGCAAAACGCGGAGCCTTTTGGCGCAACCGATCCACCTTGTTCTTTATGGGGGCGCACGTTCGGTGTTGCGATATCAACCCCATGACCTAATGGATTGTGCGCCAGGAGATGGAATACAATAAAGGACTGTCCTGGCCAGGGTTAGTGTCCAGCCCGCCTAACCCAATAAATCAACCGTGTCAGCGGTTGGCTGTGGTCGCATCCATTAAGCGCCGCTCACACTCTTTCAGAAACCAGTGGAAATGATCCGGCATGATTCCGTTGAATCGGCGCGAGCGCATCCCGGCCTGATTCCAAAAGTTTTCCATCCCGTTGACATGATTGCCCCGCAATGCAAAAATCCCTGAGTGCCTCATGGATGAAAACGCGCCGACATCTGATGCATTGCATACCGTGAATGTATCTGTGTATACAATGCCGTCCGGTTCAACCCGCTCCTCAA
>APFI01000150.1 GCA_000403945.1 Desulfovibrio sp. Dsv1 | reverse complement strand
GGCATCAATGTCCCGGTTTGGGCATCGGGAATCACTGCGGCATAAACCTTGCCGCGGCGTTTTGGCAGACCATATACGGCGATTTTTCCAGCCGCTCCTCTTTCTCGCTTGCCTTTACGGACTCCACCGAAACAGCTTTCGTCCGCTTCTGTCTCACCTGAAAGACGATAACCTGGCAGACGAGCTGCCATCAATCGCCGCAGCCGCATGAAACATGTCGCGGCGGTATTCCGATGAACGCCGGCAAGCCCGCCAGCGGCGCGCACGGTGGCTCCGGCAACAAGAGGTTTTATCAGTTCAGACTGTTGTCGCGAGCTTAATCCGCTTTGTCTTTCGTGCTTATCCTGCTGGCCTATTCGGTCTGGCCAGGACAGCCCAAAACTTTCGGCGGACAAGGGCCACGACACGGACGAGATTCTCGCCCAGGCCGAAAGGCGGGGAAAGGCCCGATACCCGATAGAGAACGCGTTCCCTCATTTGAAGCAATGCGCGGCATTGCGACACGGCACGCGAAAAATGCGGCGTCATTCCTGGCCGCTGTCCAGATCGGATGCATCTTTTTGCGGGCTTCAATCTCGTGACTACACTATCTAGATAACCAAGAAACAGAATCGACATTCCGGCCTGAACATGATACCCGCCAAGCATGTTGAATCTTGATTTCTCCCAAGCTCTCCATACGCTGACCATCGCCTTGGTGCCCGCCCTGCTGGGCATCATCCTGCACGAAGTGGCCCACGGCTGGGTGGCCGAACGGCAGGGCGATCCCACTGCCCGCGTCATGGGCCGTCTGACCCTGAATCCCCTTCCGCACATCGACCCCATGGGGCTACTGGCCTTCGGTTTGACCAGCCTGTCCGGCGCGTTCGTTTTCGGCTGGGCCAAGCCGGTGCCCGTGAACCCTCGTTATTTCCGCAATCCCGCCAAAGGCATGATGATAGTGGCCATGGCCGGGCCGCTGACCAACTTTCTGCTGGCCATTGTCTTCGGTGTGGCCCTGAGCCTCACCCTGACCCTTTTCCCCTTTGAGGCTTGGCGGCAGCACAATTCCTACATTTTCGTCCTGTCCTCGTTCCAGGCCGGCGTGATGATCAATTTCGGCTTGGGCTGGCTCAACCTCGTGCCCATCCCGCCGCTGGACGGCAGCAAGGTTGTGGCCTATTTTCTGCCGGGAAACGCGGCTTGGCACTACCTGAGCATGGAGCGCTACGGCCTTGTCATTCTTTTAGTACTGTTGTTCACCGGAGCCCTGGGCTACATGCTGGGACCGCTGGTTAGCGGAAGCGCTAGAGGGCTGTTGTCCCTTCTGGGCATATTATAAGCGACAAGGATAGTTATGGGCAAAGAACTGCGCACTGTTTCCGGCATGCGGCCCACCGGGCCACTGCATCTCGGCCATTATTTCGGGGTGCTCAAAAACTGGGTGGAGCTTCAGAACCGTGAAGAGGCATATTTTTTCGTGGCTGACTGGCACGCCCTGACCAGCGATTACGCGGACACCTCGCGTATCCGCCACAATATTGCCGAAATGGTCAAGGACTGGGTGGGCGCGGGCCTAGTCCCTGAAAAATGCGTCATTTTCCGCCAGTCCGCAGTCAAGGAACACGGCGAACTTTCGCTGCTGCTCTCCATGATCACGCCGGTTTCCTGGCTGGAACGCAATCCCACCTACAAGGAACAGCAGCAGCAGATCTGCAACAAGGATCTGGGCAATGCGGGCTTTCTCTGCTACCCAGTGCTGATGGCCGCCGACATTCTCATGTACCGGCCGCACGGCGTACCCGTGGGCGAGGACCAATTGCCGCACATGGAGCTGACCCGTGAAATTGCGCGGCGCTTCAACTATTTTTACGGAGACCTGTTCCCCGAACCGCAGGCCATGCTCACTCCGGCGGCCAAATGCCCGGGCCTGGACGGCCGCAAGATGTCCAAAAGCTACAACAACGGCATCTTCCTCTCCGACGACTTCGCGTGCATCCAAGAAAAAGTGCGCGGCATGTTCACGGACAAGGCCCGCCTGCGCAAATCCGACCCCGGCAACCCCAACGTCTGTAATCTCTTCCCCTATCACGCGCTGCTGAGCAGCCCGGAGGAAAAGGCCGAAATCCGCCAGGGCTGCACCTCGGCTCAGCTGGGCTGTGTGGACTGCAAGAAGATTTTCCTGAAAAATCTTGAAGCCTTCCTGACTCCCCTTCAGGAACGGCGTGCGGCCTTGGACGCTCGTCCGGGCGCGGTGGAAGAAATCCTCGCGACGGGCAACGAGACGGCGCGCGCCTTTGCCATGAGCACCATGTCTCTGGCCCGGGAAAAAATGGGGCTGTAAACGCTTGAAGTACGTGGGCGTCGATTACGGCTTGGTCCGCACAGGCTTGGCCGTGTCCGACCCGGAAGGGCGACTAGCCTTTCCCCTAGGCACACTGCGCCTTGAGGAGCACGCGGACCGCAAGGAATTCCTGGGGGCACTAGTCGCCAGAATTACGGCGGAAGACGCCGGGGCCGTGGTCATGGGTCTGCCCTTGCTGGATGACGGCAAGGACAGCCTGACCACGCGGCAGGTGCGCAACGTCACTGGGCGTCTCAAGCGGCGGTTGGACCTGCCCGTCTTTTACATGCCCGAACTGCTGAGTTCCGAAGAGGCTTGGACCGATTTGCGCGAGGCCGGGTTCAAGGCCCGCAAGCGCAAGGCCGTCCTGGACCAGCAGGCGGCGGTGCGCATCCTTGCTTCTTTCCTAGCCCTGCCACCCGGACAATGGAGACCGGCATGAAAACCCTGTTGCGCATCGTGAGACTGCTGTTTGTGCTGGCTCTGGCGACCTGCGGATGGCTGTGGCACGAGGCCCGAACCTTTCTCGACAGTGCGCCCGAAAGTCCGGGCCGCGAAATCTATTTTGACGTGACTCCCGGCGCGCGCCTAGGACAGGTTTCCGCCGCCTTGGCCGAAAAGAGCCTGATCACCGACGCCCGCAAGTTCAGCCTGCTGGCCCGCTACAAACAGTGGGAAAACCGCCTCCAGGCCGGACGCTTCGTCCTGAACACCGGCTGGACGCCCGAACAGGTGCTGGACGCCCTGGTCAACGGCAAACCAGTGCTCTTCCGGATCACCGTGCCCGAAGGGTTGACTTGGTGGCAGACCGGCCGTCTTCTGGAAGAAGCCGGGCTGGTCCGCTTCGCGGATTTCCGCGACGTGATTACCGATCCGGACTTCCTGCGCCATTACGGCATCCCCTTTGCCACGGCCGAAGGCTTTCTGATGCCGGACACCTATCTGCTCAAAAAGACCGACGCGCCGGACGACACCCAGTTCAAAGCCCAGACCCGCGCTGTGGCGGGCCGTATGGTGGACAATTTCTGGCGCAGGACCGCCGCCGTCTGGCCCGGCAAGGTCAAACCCATGACCGAGGGCATCAAAAAATGGGTGATCCTAGCCTCGGTGGTGGAAAAAGAAACCGCCATTGACTCGGAGCGGCCCCGCGTGGCCGGGGTATACCGGAACCGCCTGGACCGGCAGATGCTGCTCCAGGCCGATCCCACGGTGATTTACGGTCTTGGTCCGGCCTTTGAGGGCAATTTGCGCCGCAAGCATCTGGACGATCCAGCCAATCTCTATAACACCTATCAGCGGCCCGGCCTGCCGCCGGGCCCCATCTGTTCCTTCGGCACGGCGGCCCTGGCCGCCGCCGTCGGCCCGGAAAACCATGAATTTCTCTATTTTGTAGCCAAAGCCGACGGCGGCGAGCACGTTTTTTCCACTACCCTCACGGAACACAACCGCGCCGTGCGCCAGTATTTGCAGAACCGGCGTGGCGGGCGTTAAGATACCCCAACAGGCCATCCCGGCCCGCGCCCGCAAACAACGCCAGGAGCCCGTATGAACTATCTGATTGTGGAAGACTTTTCCGGTCAGGCTGTACCCTTCATTTTCCCGCGCCGGGTGGACCACGGCGACATGCGCGAGCAATTGCCCTACGGCCAAATTCTCTCTGGCGGCGTGCTGGAGCTGGGGCCGGAGGGCTTTCTCTGTTCCGGCGGCAACAGTGAACTGGGCATTAAGGCCCGGCCTGAAGAGGATGCAGCTGTTATTGTCGAGGCTCTCCACCACCGTTAGGCATGACACGGACAACGCCGAGGCGCATCCCCGGCCTTATTGTGGGCGGCACCGGCAGCAACGCCGGGAAAACCGTCACCACCCTGGCCCTGCTCTGCGCCCTGCGGGTCAGAGGCCTGCGGGTCCATGCCGCCAAAACCGGGCCGGATTTCATTGACACCGCCTTTCATGCCGCGCTGACCGGCGCACCCGCCGCCAATCTGGACGTCTGGATGTGCCGCGAGGCGCGGCCGGACAGTGGGAGAAGGCCGTTACGCCGTGTTCCCCAAGGTCTGGCGCGGGTTTTTGCCCGTATGCGCGGGCCGGGCGCGGACGGGCGCAACGCGGACCTGCTGCTGGTGGAAGGGGCCATGGGGCTCTACGACGGCGGGGCCGGGGGTGCGGGCTGCACGGCCCAACTGGCGGCCCTGCTGGGCCTGCCCGTGCTGCTGGCGCTCAATGTCCACGGTCTGGGCCAGTCCGTGACGGCGCTGGCCGAAGGCTTTCTGCGGCATCACCCGGCTTGGACCGCCGATGCGGGCCCCCCGTCCTTTGCCGGCATGATCTGCACCCATGTGGGCGGCGAAAAGCACAAGGAAATTCTGCGCCAAGCCCTGGCACCGCTGACGGCGCAAACGGGCGTGCCCCTGCTGGGCCTTTTGCCGCGCGACGGCGCGCCGCAACTGGAATCCCGTCATCTGGGCCTTGTAGAGGCGCGCGAAAGTCTCCCCGGCCTGGATCATGAGAGCTTGGCCGTATGGCTGGAGGCCCACTGCGATGTGACGGCGCTTCTGCGCACGCTGGGCGCGCCTGTAGGGGGCTTTCTGGCGCAATCTCCCGTTGCGGCCGTCGCGTCCGCGCCGCCGACCCGTTTTTTCGCGCCCCGCATCCGCAGCGGGAAGGCGGCGCGGCGGCCGAGGCTGGGCGTGGCCTGGGACGCGGCCTTCAGCTTCTGCTATGCGGATCTGCCCGCCCTGCTGCGGGAACTGGGCGCGGAATTGCATTTTTTTTCGCCGCTCAGGGACGCCGCCCCGCCGTCCGGATGTGACGGCTTGTATTTTCCCGGCGGCTACCCGGAACTGCACGCCTCGGCCCTAGCCGCCAACACAGCCATGCGTGCTTCCCTGCGAGCTCTGGCGAACCAGGGCATGCCCGTTTACGGCGAGTGCGGGGGCTATATCTATCTGATGCGCGCGCTGCGCCTAGACGGGCGGGACTATCCCATGAGCGACCTACTGCCCCTGACCTGCCTGATGGGCGGGCAACGGGCGGCCTTGGGCTACCGCGCGGCCCGCGCCCTGTCCGGCTGGCCCGTCGCTTGCGCGCCCGGACTGCCCGGCACGGCAACGGTTCTGCAGGCGCGCGGCCATGAATTTCATTACGGCCACCTAGAGGAGACGAAACTACCCTCCGGCTGCGTGCCACTCTGGCAGCTGAGCGACAGCAAGGGCGCGATTCTGGGTCCGGAGGGCTGCCGTCTGGGTTCCGTGGCCGGTTCCTGGCTGCATCTCTACCCGGAAGGCTCGCGCCGCGTCTGGCGGGCCTGGTTGGCGGGACTGTCCGCCCAATCGTAAGAAGAGGAAACCATGCCTCAGACCATTGAACTGGACCCGACCGCCGCACCGCAGGACATTGAGAACCGTTCCTTTGCGATCATTGATGCGGAGATTCCTGAGCCACGCCCCTTTCAAGGCGGACTCTGGCAGGTGGCCCGGCGTTGCGTGCACACTCTGGGCGATACGGAGATTCTTGCGGATTTGCGTTTGAGCGGGAAGGGCCTTGCGGCGGGCGTGAAGGCCCTGCGCCGCGGCTGCACGGTCTTTACGGACACGCGCATGGCCGCCGCCGGTCTGCCCCTGCGCCGCATGAGCCCCCTGTGCGTCACAGTGACGCCGCTCATGGCCTTGCCGGGCCTAGAAGACACGGCCCGCCGCCTAGGCGTCACCCGCTCCCGCGCTGGCGTCGAGGCTGTGGCGGACAAACTGGCGGGACAGATCATGGTCATCGGCAACGCGCCCACAGCCCTGCTGGCCCTGCTGGAGGCGCTGGAGCGCGGCGCGCCCGCGCCCGCCCTGATTGTAGGAATGCCAGTGGGATTTGTAAACGCGGCCCAGTCCAAGGAACTGCTCCACCGGAGTCCTTGGCCGCACTTCACCCTGCTGGGTCGGAAGGGCGGTTCGGCCGTGGCCTCCGCCTGCGTCAACGCTCTGGCGGAACTGGCTCTGGCCCGGCGGCAGTAATCTCCCCTCCGTCCGCGCTTTCTCCCTCCGAAAGCGGCCGGGGAGCTTCCGCATCCGGCACCGCGCCGTCCACGTCCAGCACTGGCGGCAGGGCCTTTGCGCTTTCCGCCGACACCGGTATGGCGCGTTGCTGATTATTCTGCGGCAAGGACACGCAGCCCCTGTCCACCAGCACAATGCCGGTGCGCTCCAGCACTTCCCGGCGAAAGACGTATTCCTGTTCCATGCGGCGCTGGCTGTAGGCGAACCAGCGCTGGACCAGAAAGCAGACGGCCAGCAGGCCCGCCGCGCTGCCAGCGATCCAAGGAATATACGGCCTCAGCGCGCCGCCCAGACTGACTAGGGCGGAAAAAGCCCCGTCCACGAAAAAAAAACCTGCGCCCAGCAGCAGAATGCCCAGCAGCAGAACCACAGTGGGCGCACTGCGCACCATGGTGTAAAAATGTCGCAAACGCTCGGGCACAGCGGCATTGTCCGCGCCTCTCGGCTCCTCGTCCAGCGCATGGGAAAGCCAGCGTCCCGTAAGATGCACCACCAGCAAGAGAGCCACGGGCGCAAGCACTGAGGCGAGCGCCCAGACCAGCCAAGGAAAGCGGGCCACAGGCGGCCCGCCCGGCATCTCCGGCGCGGCGTGCATCAAGCCATAGAAAAAAGACACGCCGCCCACGATCATTTCCACAAAAAGCACGGCGATCAGCAGATAAAACAGCATGTCCTTGTGCTCCCCGGCATACCAGGGCTGAACGCGGCCGCGTCCGACCCCACGCGGCGAGGACGCTGTCGCGCGGGCATCCGTCCGGGCTTGGCTGTGAGAATCTTGAGACGAATGCTCGGAAGACATTTTTTACCTACCTCAATGAAATATAGCGCAGCATACGTGCCCGCCCCCCATCCGGCAACCCCCGCGCGGCGTCACGCCGCCCGCCCTTGCCCCCGACGGCCATCTGGCTTATCTTGTGGCGTACATGCAAAGGGGGCGACATGCACGTTCTGGTAACCGGCGCGGCAGGCTTCATCGGCTACCATCTGGCCCGGCGGCTGCTGGCTGACGGGCACACGGTGGTGGGCGTCGACAATTGCAACGACTATTACGACGTGCACTTGAAAAAGGACCGGTTGGCCGACTTGGACGCCATGCCCGAAGCGCGTGGGCGGTTTCGTTTCGAACTTCTGGACTTGGCCGACGCGGACGGCATGGCCGGGCTGTTCCGGCGCGAAAGCTTTAGCCATGTGGTCAACCTGGCGGCCCAGGCCGGAGTGCGCTACAGCCTGCAAAATCCCGCTTCCTACGTCAATTCCAACCTGGTTGGCTTCGGCAACCTGCTGGAAGGCTGCCGCCACGGCGACGTGGGGCACCTGCTCTTCGCCTCCTCCTCCTCGGTCTACGGCCTCAACGCCGCCCGACCCTATTCCGTGCACCACAGAGTGGACCATCCGGTGAGCCTCTACGCAGCCACCAAAAAGAGCAACGAGCTTATGGCCCACGCCTACAGCCACCTCTACCGCCTGCCCTGCACGGGCCTGCGTTTCTTCACGGTCTACGGCCCCTGGGGCCGCCCGGACATGGCCTTGCACCTTTTCACCACAGCTATTGCGCGCGGCGAGCCCATCAAGGTTTTCAATGAAGGCCGCATGCACCGCGATTTCACCTATATCGACGATATCGTGGAAAGCGTGGTCCGCCTGCTGCCCTTGGCCGCTGCGCCGAATCCGGCCTTTGACGCCGCCGAGCCCGACTCGGCCTCCAGCTCCGCTCCTTGGCGCATCTACAATATCGGCAACAACCAGACTGTGGAGCTCAACGAATTCATCGCCATGCTGGAAGAAGCCCTAGGCAGAACCGCCGTCAAGGAACTGCTGCCCATGCAGCCCGGCGACGTGGAAGCCACATGGGCCGACATCGACGCACTGACCGCCGCCACCGGCTTCGCCCCGGTGACGCCACTGCGCGAGGGCATAGCCCGCTTTGTGGGCTGGTACAAAAAGTATTACAAGATATGAGCACACAGGATATCTTCCCCGCCGCCGTGACCCACATGAGCCAGACGGAAAATCCATCCGCCTCGCCGCGCAAACCCGAAATTCTTGCTCCGGCCGGGGACGCGCCATCATTTCTGGCGGCCCTAGCCGCCGGGGCCGACGCCATTTATCTGGGCCTGAAGCGCTTTTCCGCCCGCATGCAGGCGGAAAACTTCGGCATCACCGAGCTGTCCCGGCTCACAGACTTGGCCCACGCCGAAAACGCGCGCGTCTACGTGGCCATGAACACCCTAGTCAAACCCGGCGAAAGCGCCGCAGCCTACCGGATGGCTGCACGTCTGGCCCGGCAGGCGCGTCCGGACGGCCTGATCATCCAGGATCTGGCCATGCTGGACTTGGCCCGGCAGGCCGGTTTCGAGGGGGGGCTGTTCCTGTCCACATTGGCTAACCTGACCCATCCCGAAGCCCTGCTTCAGGCCAGAGCACTGGGTGCCGACCGGGTGATCCTGCCGCGCGAGCTGTCCATTGACGAGATCCGGAGCATGGGCGAAGCCTGCCCGGACGGCCTTGACTTGGAGTGCTTCATCCACGGGGCGCTGTGCTATTGCGTGTCCGGACGCTGTTACTGGTCCAGTTATATGGGCGGCAGAAGCGGTCTGCGCGGTCGTTGCGTGCAACCCTGCCGCCGGATCTACCGCCAGGGCGGCACGGCGGCCCTGGCGCTTTTCCGCAATGCGGAAAACAAAGAGCGGGAAGCCGCCCGGCGCGACGGAAAAAATACAAGGGAAGGCCATGGCAGCCGTTCCGCCCGTGAAGCCCCCACCGTTGGACTTGAAGGGAAGACCGCGCGCCGCGCTCTCCGGCCGCCGTGCGGCAAGGAACACAGCGGGCGCTTTTTTTCCTGCCTGGATCTTTCCTTGGATGTGCTGGTCAAGACCCTCCTGGACATCCCCCATCTGGTGTCTTGGAAAATCGAAGGCCGCAAAAAAGGTCCGCATTACGTCTACCATGTGGTTACAGCCTATCGCATGCTGCGCGACAATGTGGGTGACCACAAGACCCGCAAGACCGCCGAGGAAATTCTGAAAATGGCTCTAGGCCGCCCCGGCAGCCGGGCCCGCTTTCTGCCGCAGAAAAACAACGTGCCCACCACGCCAGAAGGCCAGACCAGTTCTGGCCTTCTGGCGGGCAAAATCCGCATGGAGCCCGACGGTCGCTTAGTGCTCAAACCGCATTTCGAGCTACTGCCGCAGGACTATCTGCGCGTGGGCGTGGAGGACGAACGCTGGCACGCCACCCTGCCGGTGACCCGGCACATCCCCAAGGCCGGGAGCCTGATCCTGCGTCTGCCCAAACACAAGACACCCAAGGTGGGCACACCAGTCTTTCTCATCGACCGGCGCGAATCCGAGCTCATGCAGTTGCTCAAAGCCTGGCAGACCCGTCTGGAGGCACTGCCGGGCCGTCCCCGCGCAGCTGTGGGCAGCGCCCCACGCCTGCCCAAGGCTGTGAAGTCCCGCCCTAGGGCGGACATGTTGCTGCGCGCCACCTTGCCGCAGGGCCGGGAGACGCGCGGCGGGCGCAACCAGTTGCTGGCGCTCTGGCTCTCGCCGCGCAGCGCGGAGATTTCGCGCACTGTGGCCCCACGCGTGGCCTGGTGGCTGCCGCCCGTAATCTGGCCCGACGAGGAGGACGGCCTGCGCCGGATGGCCGCCCGGCTTTGGCGTGACGGCGCGCGCCATTTCGTCTGTAACGCGCCTTGGCAGCGCGGCTTTTTCCCGACCGAACTGCCCGAGGACGCGGACCTGCTGGCCGGACCCTTTTGTAACGCGGCCAATGCTCCGGCGCTGGGCGTGCTGGCGGGCATGGGCTTTGCCGGGGCCTTCGTCAGCCCGGAGCTGACCCGCGAGGACCTGCTGGCCCTGCCTGGACAGAGCCCCCTGCCGTTGGGCATGGTGCTCAGCGGTTTCTGGCCCGTGGGTCTCAGCCGCTTCGGCCTGCTGGGCGTCAAGGCCAACGAGCCTTTTATGAGCCCAAAAGGCGAGGTTTTCTGGGCGCGGCAGTACAGCGGCAACATCTGGCTCTATCCCGGCTGGCCCCTGGACCTCACAGCCAAACGGCAGGAGCTGGCGACCGCTGGTTACGGCTTTTTCGTCCATATTCAGGAAAACCCGCCCACAGGACTGCCGGAAGCGCGGCGACAAGGCATGTTTAATTGGGACGGCGCACTGCTGTAACGCATTCGAACCTTTTTGCCGCTGTCGGCGGCAAATAAGCTCGAATGCGGGACAATGACGTTATACATCACGTCGTAAAAGTCAGACCTTGGTAGTACGGGGAATACATATGCAAAAAAGCATCAGCAACGCCCCCGCCGCTTTCCCGCGCGGTCTGGATCAGCCTGGCGGGAGCTTGCGCTTCGGTCTGGACGCGTTGTTGCTGGCGGCCTTCGCGGCCCGGCATTGCGAGGAACGCCGCGCGCGTCTCTCCAGTGCGACGCCACAGGCTTTGGCCTTGACCGTTGCGGAACTGGGTTGCGGTTGCGGAGCGGCCTTGCTGGGACTGGCCCTGCGATGTCCCGAGGCGCGCGGGCTGGGCTTGGAACGGGAAGAGGTCTTGCTGCGGGCGGCCCGGCGCAATGCCCGTACCCTAGGCCTGGAGCGGCGCGTGCTCTTCCGGGCGGCGGAACTTGCGTTCCCGCTGTCGGAACAGGACGGAACCCGTGACATGGTGCTGGCCAACCCGCCATACGGCCTGCCGAGCCAAGGCTTGGTATCGCCCTCGGCCTTGCGGGAACGCGCCCTGCGCGACGCCGACGCTCTGGACGTTTTCTGCCGCGCCGCCGCAAGGCTCTTGCGCCACCACGGACATTTTTTCTGCATTTTTGAGGCGCGTTCCCTGCCCCGGCTTTGCGCGGCCTTTGAAAAAGCGCGTCTGGGCCTGCGCCGGATCATTCCCGTGCGTCCCCGCAGCCACAGTCCGGCTACACGCCTGCTGGCGGAAGCCCGTAAGGACGCAGCCCCGGAACTGCGCCTGGAAGCTCCGCTGACCCTGCACCGCCAACAGCCGAGCCGGACGGCGCGAACAACCCCACTCTGGACGGCACGGGCGCTGGCGTTCTGTCCTTGGCTGGCCCCCGCCACAACATGAGGTTACACATGAATTTTATTGCGGATCTGCACATCCACTCGCGTTTCTCCCGGGCCACCAGTAAAGCGCTCAATCCTCGCCATCTGGCGGCGTGGGCGCACTGCAAGGGCATCGACGTGCTGGGTACCGGCGACTTCACCCATCCGCAATGGCGGGCTGAACTACGCGAGCAGTTGGTTTTCGATGAAGCCAGTGCCCTCTATCGCCTGAAAGGGGAGCCGGAACAGCTGGAAATTCTGGACGGCGTGCAGCCCCGCCCCCATGAGAGCAAACAGGGGCCACTATTCTGCCTTCAGACGGAAATCAGCTCCATTTACAAGCGCCACGGCAAGGTGCGCAAGGTGCACAATCTGCTCTTTGTGCCCGATTTGGACGCCGCTGACCGCCTTTCCGAACGCCTGGCCCAGATCGGTAATCTCAATTCCGACGGGCGGCCCATTCTTGGCCTGGACTCGCGCGACCTGCTGGAAATTATGCTGGAAACCGCGCCTCAGGCCGTGCTGGTGCCCGCCCATGTCTGGACGCCCTGGTTCGCTCTGTTCGGCTCCAACTCGGGCTTCGACCGGCTGGAGGACTGTTTCGCCGACCTCTCGGAACATATTTTCGCCTTGGAGACTGGCCTCTCCTCGGACCCGGCCATGAACCGCCTCATCAGCCGCTTGGACAGCTATGCCCTGATCTCCAATTCCGACGCCCATTCCGGGGCCAACCTAGGCCGTGAAGCCAATCTTTTCGCCGGGCCGCCCTCCTATGCGGGCATGTTCACGGCCCTGCGCGCGGCAGCCCGGCGCGAACCGCAGGACAGCTTGAACTGCCGCTTTCTGGGTACCATGGAATTTTACCCCGAGGAAGGCAAATACCATCTGGACGGGCACCGGGCCTGCAATGTGGTGCTGGAACCGCGTGAGGCTTTGGCCCTGAACAATATCTGCCCGATCTGCGGCAAACCTCTGACTGTGGGCGTGCTGCACCGTGTACTAGAACTGGCCGACCGCGAGGCCCCGGCTCAATTGCCGCTGGAGCCGGAAGCCTGGCCCCTGATCCCCCTGCCGGAAGTGGTGGGCGAAATTCTGGGCGCGGGCTCCGGCTCGCGCAAGGTGCAGGAACGCTACAGCCGTCTGCTGCGCGAGCTGGGGCCGGAACTGGACATCCTCTGCCATTTGCCGGAAGCGGACCTCCGCGCCCACTGGGAACCTCTGGGCGAAGCTGTGGCCCGTATGCGGCGCGGCCAAGTGATCCGACAGGGCGGCTTTGACGGTCAATATGGCGTGGTGCGCGTGTTTGAACCCGAAGAAATGCGCGATATGCGCGGCGGCCAAAGTCTGCCGGGATTGGCCCGGCCCGGACGCCCGCGCAAAAATGCAACGGCAACGGTCCCAGCGCAAGGTGACGGTGCCGGCAACACACTCTCGCTTCTGAGTCTGACAAAAGCCGCTCCGGCGGCCCCCGCCGCAGCGACCTTCTCCGACGAGCAAGATGCGGCCCTGCGGGCCGGTCCCGGTCCGGTCCTGATTCTGGCTGGTCCCGGCGCGGGCAAAACCCGCGTGCTCATCGGTCGTCTCCAATGGATGCTGGAAGAAGGCGCGCGGCCCCAGGAACTGCTGGCCGTAACCTTTACCCGCCGCGCCGCCGGGGAACTGCGGGAACGTCTTAATGCGACCCTGCCCCGGCTCGGCGCCCTGCCGCAATGCGACACCCTGCACGGCCTAGCTTGGGGCGAACTGCGCGCGACTGAGCCGCAAAGCCTGCTCCTGGCCGAGGACGCGAGCTTCCGCCTGTTCGGCGCGGTCAATGCGGACGTGCCCGCGCGGCGGCTGCGCGCGCTCTGGGAAGCGCTGAGCCTAGCCCGCGAAAGCCAAAAAACGCTGCCCCCGGGAAGCGAGGCTGCTGAAGCCGCCGCGCGCTACACGCGGCGCAAAAACGCCCGGAACGATCTGCGCTATGTGGATTACGCCGACCTGCTGGACTGGCTGCTAGCGCATGCTTCCGCGCTGAACAGGCGCTGGCGGCATGTGCTGGTGGATGAGGTGCAGGACCTTTCCCCCGTGCAGCTGGCCGTGATCCGCGCCCTGCTGCCGCCCGGCGGCCAAGGCTTTTTCGGCATCGGTGACCCGGACCAAGCCATCTACGGCTTCCGTGGGGCTGCGGGCCAGAGCGAGGCCTCCCTGCGGGCATGCTGGCCGGAGCTTGCGGTGTACAGGCTGGGTCGGAGCTACCGCGCCAGCCAAGGCGTACTGGACATGGCCCAAAACCTTTTGCAAGGCCGGGGGCAGTGCGGCCTGTTGTGCGCGGCACGGCCTCTACGGGCCCAGTTGCAGCTTTTCGCCGCCCCGGACGATCGGGCAGAAGCCCGCTGGTTGGCCGGACGCGTGCAGCGGCTTCTCGGGGCCACAGCCCACACCTTACTGGATCAGGCCAAAAAGCGTGCCGGCACCACCGAACTGGACAACAGCTTGTCGCCGGGAGATATAGCTGTGCTGGTGCGGCTCAAAGCCCAGATTTCGCCCCTGCGCGCGGCTCTGGAGCAGGCGGGCGTGCCATGTGCGGCCCCGGCGCAGGAAGAGTTCTGGCAGGAGCCGGTCTGCGCCCGCTTTTTGGCTCTGGCCGCCGAACATTGCGGTTTTGCGGACCTCTTGCCAGCCCCGCCGGAGCAGGCGGACGCGGCTGCGCGAGACACGGCCCCGCCCTGGCCCGCCGGGAATCTGCCCCAGCCGCAGGACATGGTCGTCTGGCTGGATGCGCAGGCCTGGACCGGTGAACTTTTTTGTCAGAGCCGCCAGTGGCACTCGCTCTGCCGTCTCTGGCAGGAATGCGGCGGATGGCAGGCCTTGTTCCTGCGGTTGGCTTGGCTGCATGAGGCGGAGCTGGTGCGCGCCAAGGCCGAACAAGTCCAAATTCTTACCCTGCACGCATCCAAGGGTCTGGAATTTCAGGCGGTATTCCTGCCCGGCCTAGAAAGCGGCCTACTACCGCTACGGCGGGAACTGCTGTTTGAAAAAGAGGCTGCGGACGCAGAGGACTCGGGCAAGCAGGAGGCTAATGACGCCCGACTTGTGGAGGAACTGGCCGAGGAGCGGCGACTGCTCTATGTTGGTCTGACCCGCGCCGCGCGGGCATTGTTCGTGAGCTACTGCGCCCGGCGCACGCTGTACGGCAAAAAGCTGCGCCTCGCGCCTTCGCCCTTTTTGGCCCAGATCCGCGACTTCTGCCGCCAGAGCACCCTGACGCCCCACACGCGCAAATCAGAAGAGCATCTTTCGCTCCTGTCCGGGCTGAATGGATGACGATTACCGCTCTTTGCATCGACACGGATTTCGGCAAGCCCCGTTCCTCCAGGTGAGAGCGGGGCTTGATGGTTCATCAAGACTTTTCAGGTGGAAAAATTGCTTAGGGAGCGCGACGAAGCCAAAAAGATCATTCAGACAGCGCAAGAAAAAAATTATGGTATTGCATGACGCCAATCAAAAATTCGCAGCCTGTCTGGAAAGAGCGAAAGCCAAGGCAAAAAATAAAGGGGCTGTCCTAGCTAAGAAAAAAGAGCCAAGATAACGAGAAAGGTGCAGCAGACTAGAAGTCATTTCATAATTCCTTGATGACTCTTCTGAGTAAAATCATGGAAAATGCTAAGCGGAAGACCGGAAGCGTCTGCAATAACCATGAGCCTCGTACCCTTGCCCCGCCTGGTCTTGCCCATTTTTGCGCCCCTTTTTTTGCCACCACG
>APFI01000149.1 GCA_000403945.1 Desulfovibrio sp. Dsv1 | reverse complement strand
GAAGGGCGAGGCTTTACGGCGCGGCGGGTAAAGCCCCCCGCCATTTTCCCCGGTTCGGCGACAAAAACACGCGCGTGAACGCCGCCGGGCCCCCGTCGCTTGCCAGCGAGCGCGTTTCGGGCTAACAGGCTTGCGCAGACAAAAATCCGCCGCACGCATTTCCCGTTTCCCGCAAAGGACAGAGAATGACCGAGCAATCCCATGACACCCGCCTCCGCCGCCCTTTGCGGGACGTGGTCAGCGATATTGACCGCGATATCCTGCGCCTGTTGCTGCGCCGCCATAATCTCCTGGCGCGCATGCACAACAGCAAGGGCTTCCTGGAACCAGCCGAAGAAAAGGCCCTGCGGGAATCCTGGGAGGCCGCCGTCTCCCGCGTGAGCCGCGATGCCCGCCTCTCGGGCCGCTTTTTTTCATTAATGCAGGAAGTGGAATTTCTGCCCCGCCCCAGCGCCCAGAGCGAGGAAAGCGAAGGATGCGATGACGGACAGACAGCCGGAGCGGAACGCCGCCCGGCCTTCAATCTGGCCCCGGCCCTCAGACCCGTGCGCTTGGCCATGTCCGCTCCCCTGGCATGCCGGGGCACGCGCGCATGGCTCATGCTGGCTGCGGCTTCGGGCCAAGCGTTGCGCCTTGAACCCTGCCTGATGAACGACCCCATCGTGGACTGCGTGAAGGCATTCAACCAGCTCGGCGCGGGTCTTACCCGCGAAGGGGACGGCGTCACCGCCCGCGAGACAGTGCCCGCAGGCGTGCCGGACAAAGTGCTGCACGTAGGTGACAGCGCTTGGAATTTCTTCCTGCTTCTGGGACATTATCTGGGCCGCCCATCACGGGCCAAGTTCACCGGCGAAACAAGTCTCAAACTGGCGGATTTCTCCGCCGTCCGGCGTTTTCTGCCCAATCTGGGCGCGCGGCTCGTACATGTGGTGCCCAAAAGCAACGGCTTGCCCGCGCGCCTGGAATGTTCCGGCATTCTGCCGGACGCGGTGGCCCTGCCCGCCGACGTGCCTGCGGAGCTGGCCGAAGGCATTCTGCTGGCCGCCCCCTTTTATGAGTGTGCCCTGACGCTGGATCTGGCCGCCCACCCGCAACAGCAGCTGATTTTGGCCCGTGTGCTGCCCATTCTGCGCGCTGCGGACGCGGATATCACCATGACGGGGGGCCGCGTGCGGGTCGCACCCGGTCCCCTCCGCCTGCCCGCGCGGCCCCGGCTGCCTCTGGAACCGGAACTGGCCGTCTTTCTGCTGTCCCTGCCCCTGGTTCTTTCCGGCGAAACCCGTCTGGACGGCGGATGGCCGCAATGGCCGGGAGCCCAGGCCGCTTGGGAACTGCTTCAGGCGCTGGGACTGGATTTGCGCCGCGAACAGCCCGACGAGGCCAAGCCGGAAGGCACAGTATGCGCCCATGCCGCCGCGCCTCTGAAACGCGCTTCGCTGGCGGCCCTGCCCGCCGGGCTTCTGGCCGGGCTGCCCACGGATTGGGCCCCTCTGCCCGTGGCTCTGGCCGCCTGCGCGGCTTTGCGCGGCGGTGAGGCAAGCCTGCCCGAACTGCCCGGCGCGGACATGGGCGAAGTGACCAGTTTTCTCCACACTGTGGGGCTGGAGCGGGATGCTGAAGGCCGCTTGCGCAAAGCGGAACAAGCGGATCCCCAGCAAAATGCCGCGCAGGCCTGGAATGCCCCTTCCCCGGTTTGGGCTCTGGCCCTGACCTTGGCCGCCTGCGCGCGCGACACGCGCAACCAGGGTTTACGTCTGGGCAACCCCGGCATTATGACCAGCCTGTTTCCGGCCTTCTGGGCCCTGTACAACGCTCTGCCCGAACCGGCGGCCAAAAAACCGGCCGGGAACGAAAAGACGGCGGCGTCTCCCGCGCGGCGGCGGATTATCACCACAGCTGTGGCCGTGCCGCCGGAACTCAAGGACGAAGGGCAGTAAAGAATGTTATTTTCACTTCGTTCCGGCGGCTGCGAGAGCATCCGCCCGCCACAAAGGCGTAAGCACAAGTTATTTGTGCTGTTCCGCGCCGGGGTGGGCGTCTTCAAACTTTAACATACATATATTAACATTAATTCTAAGTTGCCGGGCGACCTGACAATGGCCAGCAGTCCCGCGATATTCCACGAACCGGCCTAGACGTTACGCAAAGCAAAACCCCCGCACTGTTTGGACATGGACCGTGCGGGGCTCCTTGTTGCGGAAGGCATGGACGCGGCGCTTATTCCTGAGTAAAATGGTAGATCCGCACGGCCAAGGGCTGAATGCTGTTCTTGCCCATGGCCGAGACCACAAAGGCGTAATCCCGGATCTCGCCCGTCGGAGGGCAGGGACCGCGATAATGGCGGGTCAGGCCGCCCTCGGGGATGACGCCCGAACCGTCGTTGGCCCAAGCGCCGCCGCCGAAAAAACGCTCCTCGTCGCCGTATTCCACTAGGCGCACGTCAAAAGACTCCGTGCCGGCGGGCATGTCGGCGACGAGGATTTCAGGCGAGATACGCGAACAGCGATGCACGTCGCGCAGGGTGACGGCAACGGACATGCCCTGCTCTTCCTCGACCTCTTTGGCGGTGCAGGCGGACAGCAGCAGGACGGCGAAAAGCGCGGACACAAAAAGCCGTGCCGTTTTTGCGAAGACATTCAGACGCATTCAGAGCCTCCGTGGAGATTGCATTCTCTAGCTCGCCAGCACTATAACCAATAGCCATGGCGAAGACAACAACCATACAGGAGTCGCTTATGTCAATTCTTGCCAATAGCGTGACCGGATATCTGGGCAACGCTTCATGGATCCGCCGCATGTTCGAGGCAGGCGGCCAGCTCAAGGCGCGCTTCGGCGCGGAGAACGTCTATGACTTCAGCCTAGGCAATCCCGACCTGCCCGCGCCGCCCGCCGTGGCCGAAGGGTTGCGCGATTTCGTCGAGCACGCTGGCGAACCCTTCGCCTTCGGCTATATGCCCAACGGTGGCTTTCCTTGGCTGCGCGAAAAACTGGCCACCCACCTCAGCGCCGAACAGGATGTCAATCTTGCGGCCGACAACGTGCTGCTGAGCTGCGGCGCGGCGGGCGGATTGAACGCCTTGCTGCGCGCCGTGCTCAACCCCGGCGAGGAGGTGATCAGCTTCGCCCCCTATTTCGTGGAATACGGTTTCTACGTCGCCAACCACGGCGGCACGTTCAAGGCCGTCATGAGCCGAAAGGACACCTTTGCTCCGGATCTCAAGGCCCTAGAGGAAGCCATCAGCAAAAAGACGCGCGTGGTGCTGATCAACTCCCCGCACAATCCCACGGGCGTGATTTACAGCCGCAAGGAACTCACCGCCCTTGCCAGCCTTCTGGAGAACAAAAGCCAGGAATACGGACGGCCCATCTGGCTGGTGGCCGACGAGCCCTACCGCTTTCTGGCGTATGACGGCGCGGAAGTGCCCTCGGTGCTGCCCCTCTATCCCTATGCCGTGGCCATCAGCTCCTTTTCCAAAAATCTCTCCCTGCCCGGCGAGCGGGTGGGCTATGTGGCCCTCTCGCCCCGGATGCCGGAAAAAGCCGAACTTATGGCGGGTCTGACCCTGACCAGCCGCATTCTGGGTTTTGTCAATCCGCCGGTCATCGGCCAGCACATCATGGCCAAGGCCCTAGGCAGCCAGGTGGACCTCTCCGTCTACGCGGCCCGGCGCAAGGCCATGGCCGAAGTGCTGCGCGAGGCGGGCTATGATTTCCAGATGCCTGCGGGCGCGTTCTACTTCTTCCCCAAGGCCCCGGGCGGCGATGACGTGGCCTTTGTGAACCAACTGCTGGAGGAACGCGTGCTGGCCGTGCCCGGATCGGGCTTCGGCTGCCCCGGCTATTTCCGCTTGGCGTTCTGCGTGGACGAAAGCGTGATCCGCAACGCCGCCGACGGCTTCGCCAAAGCCCGCGCGGCCGCCAAATAGGAAAGCAGGCATGCTCCGGCATCCTTTCCCGTCTTCCGGCTCCGCTGTTGCGCGCCGCATTCCGGCGGCCCGCCGCATGCTGATCTGAATATGGACTTCTTCAACGGCCGTTTTGATCTGGATGCGGCGGCCCTGCCCAAGGATCAGCTCGTGCTGCTCTACTGCCGCACAGGGCAGCGCTCTGCTGCGGCCGCCGAAGCGCTGGAACAGATCGGGGTCAAAAACATCCTGCATATGAACCAGGGCATTGAGCCTTGGGAAAAGGTCGGTCTGCCATTGCAAAAATAGGCGGCGCGCAAACGTCAGTGACTGTCTGTAGGTGTAATGTCTCAATAGTTTGTTCACACTCCCTCAAATCAGTAGAGCTGGAGTTACCAGACAACAGTAACCCGACCGATGAGAAGGTGAACAGCCATAAGAATAAACTGACGGCCTTTCCACTTGCGGGCCGGCCGCGAGGTGTAAGCCTGGTGAACTGTTCTCCGCACAATTTACAACGATACCCTTGTTTACCAAGGTGTTTCCCGTTTTTACCACTTTTTCAGAGCCACATTTGGGACATTCAGGTATGACTCCTCCTTTGGCGTACGGGAGCTATGCCATTAAATCATTCTTTTGTTAATATTCTCAAATAGTGAAGATATTTTTAAGGGCTGTCCTG
>APFI01000148.1 GCA_000403945.1 Desulfovibrio sp. Dsv1 | reverse complement strand
ACATGTTTCATGCGGCTGCGGCGATTGATGGCATCTCGTCTGCCAGGTTATCGTCTTTCAGGCGAGACAGAAGTGAACGAAAATTGTTTCGGTGGAGTCCGTAGAGGCGGGCGAGGAAGGGGCCCGGCTGGAAAAATCGCCGTATCTGGTCCGCTGAAACGCCTCACTGAGGAGCGGGTTGAACCGGACAGCATTGTATACACAGATACATTCACAGCATGCAATGCATCAGATGTCAGCGCGTTTCATCATCAGCATAAGTCACTCAAGGATTTTTGCCTTGCAGGGCAATCATGACAACGGGATGGAAAACTTTTGGAACTAGGCCGGGAGGCGGCCGCGCCTATTCAACGGAATCATGCCGGATCACTTTTACTGGTTCCTGAAGGAGTGTGAGTGGTGCTTCAATGGAGATGATCACAACCAACCACTGACACGGTTGATTTATCGGGTTAGGCGGGCTGGACGCTAACCCTGCCCAGGACAACCCCTTGTTTTTCAGCAAGCTCCATAAATATCTTGTTGAAAACGCCAAGTCTGCTCCAGCGTATGAACCTGTTATACAAGGTTTTATGTGGCCCATACTCGCGAGGTGCGTCTTTCCACTGAAGTCCATGTCTTATGACGTGAATGATTCCACTGGGTATCCGCAAATCGTCAACGCGCGGAATGCCATGGGACAAAGGAAAATATGGCTTGCTCCGATCAGGCTGGGCACGGGAAAGATAGAAGAGAGTACTCATGGCTCACCTCCTGGCGCACTATGAGTACTCTTTTACAAACCTTTTGACAATTAATGAGTCCTGAACCTAGACTATGACCGCGATGCGCCGCTCACGCATGAGTTTTACGCCATGGTGCAAAATCGCTTTCACTATGCCATAACCGGGCAGACCGCGGCGGAAATCATCTATACCAGCGCGGATCGCCACAAAGAAAACATGGGCCTGACCACTTGGAAGAACGCGCCGGACGGTCGCATCCTCAAATCAGACGTAGTTGTGGCCAAGAATTACCTGACCGAACAGCAGATCCGCCAGCTGGAGCGCGGTCACCGGCTATTTTGACTACATTGAAGACCTCATTGAGCGAGAAAATACTTTTACCATGCAGGAATTTTCCGCCAGTGTGAACGAGTTTCTCGCCTTCCGCCGCTATGACATTCTGCCGGACAAAGGAAAAGTTCCACGGCAGCGCGCCATCGACAAGGCGGAAGCGGAATACGATGCCTTCAACAGAACGCAGCGCATCACCTCCGACTTTGACCGCAGCGTGCGCCGGATGCTGACGGCATCTGAACAGGATGATTCAGGGGGCTCTGCCCTTTAATGCTGGTCAATAGACAAAGCCCAGAGGAAGGACAGCGCATACGATTGCACCAGCCATCCTTGATGAAACCACTTTTAACTATACGTCTCGCCTAGTAAAACAGCATCGCACGAACATACAATAGCCCATACAACAAGGACTTGCTCCATGATGTTGAGCGAACAGCAGATACACGATCTCATTGCTCAGGGTGAAGGAATCTCCCTGGAGTTCAAGACCTGCGCCCAGCAGCTGAACCGTGACGTGTACCAAAGCGTCTGCGCATTTCTCAACCGCCACGGAGGCTTCCTGCTTCTGGGCGTCCAGGATAACGGCAATATCAGCGGTATTGCCCCTCAGGCGGTGGAGCAGATCCGCAAGGATTTCGTGACCACCATCAACAATCCGCAAAAGCTGACGCCTCCCGCCTATCTGTCCATTGAAACTGTGACGATACATGACAAGATTGTATTGCTTGTCTATGTGCCGGAAAGTTCACAGATACATCGTTGTAGCGGGCGTATTTATGACCGTAACGAAGATGGAGACCTCGACATTACCGACAGCACCACCTTGGTGGCGCAACTCTATCTGCGCAAAGACAACAATTTCAGTGAGAATCGCGTCTATTCCTAGATACAGCCTGAAGATTTGCGAGCCGACCTCATTGAGCGCTGCCGCCGCCATGTCCGTATCAATCGCAAATCTCATCCCTGAGTTGATATGGATGATGTGGCCTTGCTCAAAAGCGCGAAACTGATCCGCATTGACCCGGAAACTCGAAAAAGCGGCGTTACGCTTGCCGGAGTGATGCTCTTCGGCACAGACAGTCTCATTCTGGATGTTTGCCCGCCGCACCGCACAGATTGTCTGCTGCGCAAGGTGGACGTGGATCGGTACGATGACCGGGATCTGATCCGCACCAACCTGCTGGACAGTTACGACCGCATTCTGGCCTTCATCCAGAAACACCTGCCCGACCCTTTTTACTTGGAAGGCATAGAGCGCCGCAGTCTGCGGGACGCCATTTTCAGTGAGGTGGCGTCCAACATCCTCATCCACCGCGAATATGCCAGCGGCGTGCCTGCCCGTTTGATTATCGAGCGCGGCAAAGTGACCACATACAACGCCAACCGTCCGCATGGCTTTGGCCTGATCGACCCGGCCCATTTTGTGCCCTTTCCCAAAAATCCTGTCTTGGCGGCCTTCTTTCGGGAAATCGACCGGGCGGACGAACTTGGTTCCGGGATGCGCAAAATGATGCTGTATGGCAAAAAATACGGCGGGGCCGATCCGCAGCTTATCGAGGGTGACGTGTTCCGCATGGTCATCAGCGTGCCGGAGTTTGAACAGGCCACCAACCTTGGAGGGATCAAGGCTTCTCCCGCAGAATCAGGCAGGGCCTCGGATGAGGGCGGAACAGACTATGGCCAAGGCTTGGATGGGACCAAGATGGGACCAGGATGAGACCAAGACTGGAGCAGCAAGAGATAAGAAAAACACCGGGGAACCAGAAACCATACAACGAGAAATCCTCAAGTATTGCCTTGAGCCACAAAGTATTGTGGCCTTGATGCGCATTTTTGGCAGAACCAACAGGACAAAGTTTAAAACAGACTTTCTTACCCTCTTGCTTGAACAAGGCTTGCTGGAACGTACCATTCCCGACCGCCCCACCAGCAAAAACCAGAAGTACAGGACAACAACGCTGGGTAAAAAAATACTGCACCATGAACAATAAGTCCGAAGCATTGTTTCAGGAACATTGGCGGCGATTTTTTCTTTCGCCGCAGGCTGACTCCACAGCGGTGCGGCGTATTTCGGGAGCCTTGTACTGGAACGATCAGCTGCTTTGGAGCCTTGGCGTCATTCCTTGGGGCGCATGGCGTCTGCCTTTTCAGGCAAGTATTCTCCGTTTTCTGCATGAGGCCCTGCCTCACGATGCAGCAAGACTCTACACGTCCATCCATACAGCGCTGGCTACCGCGCGTGGTGATTTCCTTTCTTCGCCCAGCGAGACGGACAAGCAAAAACTTGTTCAGCGTGTGGAACAATTTTACAAAGGGGAAACATCAGCACATCTCGTCCGGCAAATTCAGAACATCACCCCCAACCAGCCCTTTTTCAGGAACGCGGCCCTTGAATCCATGTTGCGACGTATCTCCATAAAGTATCGCGGGAAGCTCCGGCAAAGAGAAAACGCCTATTACGCCTGCCTTTTCCATTTTCGTGTGCTGCAAGCATTTCTGGAGCGTCTTGAGCCGCTGCTTTCCGAAGAAAATCAGCCTATCCGCAACAGCGTTGCCTTACTTTCCTGGCAGGCTCTTTTTGATGCTGACCCGGAGCCAATCCAGCTTTTTCCCAAAAAACGCATTACGGCGGGTCTGCGGCATATCTCTGGAGAGATTTACAACTTCTGGAGCTGGCAATACACCTGCAGAAATGAGGATTATCAGAAACTCCGCGCTGTGCTTGAGCCGTTTCTGTATGGTTCCGGCCCCATCTCCATTGTGCCGTGCGTGCCTGTTTCCAACCTCAAGGAATACCAGACCATCACCGGGCGACTGGAAACGGGGGATGGTTTGGGACAGGAGCTGTTTGCCGTCTGCAATCAGGCCATTGACGCCATGGTGGAAAAATTCGGCTACTTTCCGGCGTGGCCCATCGTGGATTATACATCAGATTTTATTCTCGGACGCATACTTTCCGGTCAGTTCCGCTATTGGGAACGGGAAAACCCTCCGCCAAGGAGCAGGCATGAGGACAATTTTCAACTTTGCCCTCGTGATGCCACGCGATGCACGCTGGAAGGAAGCAAGACACAAACGGCCAGCAACGGCAAACGTCAGTTTCCCCTCTGCTCCCCTGACTGTCTTGCCGCTGTCCAGCAGGAGGAGCAACACCTGTACCGCGCCGCTCTCAATGAGGAACGGGGGCGAATTCGAGCTGAGCCTTTACACAGAATGCTCGGTCTCTGGCTTTGGGATCATTGCCGGGAACACGCCACCACTCCGGCGGAAGCCATGCGGGCCTTGGAGGAACGCCACTTCCCGGAAAACAATCCCCACTGGCAGCCCCTGGAGTGCGGCACGGGCAAAAATCTTGACTGGTACGACTTTCGGGAGCTCACAACTGCCCGGCCCACCCTTTACGCCGACTATCAGGACGCCTGCCGCTGTATCGATGCCGCAAAATTCCTCCCACGGCTGCGCGGCATGAAGAAAAGTCGTAACAGCGCGAAATCAAAAGCTGAAAGCAAAAAGTAGCAGATAAGAAATGCGTCTTTTTACGCGCTGTTTCGTTCTTTTTCGTATCTGGGATAGAAAAAAACGTTGAGGAACCGCATGGTGTGAGCCTCAAAGGAGGTTCACACCATGAAACGTCAAACAAACTCTTACGATACGAAATCGGTTTCTCTGGCGCATCTCCCCGATGACCCCTTTCATATTCTGTTGAACGAGAAACAGGCTGCCGCCTATCTCGGCCTCACCGACCGCACCTTGCAGCAGCGCCGCTATTATTCGCAGCCGCCTGTCTATATCAAGTTACCGGGCAGCAATGCTGTCCGTTATCGCCTTTCCGACCTCATGGCCTTTGTGGCTGCCGGTGAAGTTCCCCTGCCGTAGGGGCAAGGTGCGGAGCCAGCCATGAACACAGGCACGAACTCCCCTGCGTACTCCGGCGTGGCGCTGTGGAGCCGGCCGCGAAGTCCGGCGCGAAATCGCCCGTGCAGTCGGGCATGCATGCAGACCGGCACGGATACGACCCCTCGCACAGGCACGGAGGCGGCCACGAAGACGGCTTTGCGAAAGGCCCGGTGTCCGCTGGGTTTTCCGAAATGCAGATCGCCATTCTCAGCCTTCTCAAGGGACGGCCTTCGCTAATCGCCTACTGGCAGATTGCCGAAGCCATCACCATCACTTACGACATTCAGGCAACAGAAGGCGCGGTACGCGGCGCTCTGGAGCGGCTTGGCGTTCGCGGATTTCTTGTCCGCAGTCGGGCAGCTGCGGGCAGGGCGCAAGGCAACCGCTATGCGTTTTCTGCTGATCCCTGTCCGCATATCATGCCGCCAGATTTCACGGAATCGGACATGGAGGCACCTATGGAGCCGGACGTGCCCTCGTGCCAAAAAATCACCCCATCTTTTCTTACAGAGAAGACAGACAGAAAAAATCTTTCTGTCTTTTCTGGAGAAAAAGACTCAGGGAACGTCATTCTCCAACTGGAATCTCTGACAGAAGATGATGTTTCTTTTCATTGGCCTAACTTGGCCAAAGCGAGGTTCGGCACCTGCCAGATCCGGCAGATTCTCGCACGACTTCTTCAGGTCGGCATCGGAGCGGAAAATCTTGCACAGGGGCTGACCTATGCCGAATGGGAACTGGAACACGGAATCATGCGCGACAAAAACGGTGAGCCGGTAACTCATCCGCTCAACTGGGTCTTCAGCTCTCTGGCGCGAACGGGATATTACCGCAGACCGCAGGACTATATTTCGCCGCAGGAACAGGCGGAAATCGACGCCGCCGAAGAGAATGAACACCTGAAAAAAGCGCGGGACGCACGCAAAAATCCGCGTTTGAGGCATGGTGCGCCGGTCTTTCTCCGGAGGAAAAAACGTCATCGTTGCGCCGGGGAATCGTGCTTTTTCCATGCCGGAAGACACAGCCCTCCGTCAGCATTTTTTCCACAAGGTCTGGCCGGATATTTTGAAGCAAGGCCCATATGCGGATGCGGAAAAGCAGGGCAAAAACATGATAACATCCTAGGGTATGTTTGCAAACCATCTGATCCAAATCATTGAGGCTGCCAGGTAAACGTAAAGAAAGAAAAGTCTGGGAAAGCTTTTCATAACGTGTTGCCACTCTGCGGTACCCTTTGATTTTACTGAAAAAGCATTCAGCAAGGTGCCTTTCCTTATAAGGATGCCGATCATGCCGACGAGGTGTCTCACGATTTGAGCGTGGAGGAATAACTGCGGTACAGCCTCCTGCTTCAGGAAGTTGAACCAACGGCTCGCTGTCATGCCCCTTGTCGGCAATGACAGTGCAATCACGAACCTCTTCAGGCAATTGCCGTGCAACACTGATCTCTGCACATTCACCTCCTGCAGGGAAAAATGATACAGGGTTGCCGG
>APFI01000147.1 GCA_000403945.1 Desulfovibrio sp. Dsv1 | reverse complement strand
GCCGTGCAACACTGAGATCTGCACATTCACCTCCTGCAGGGAAAAATGATACAGGGTTGCCGAGCGCGTCTGCCCGTGCATGCAGCCTGGAGGTAAAACCTCCGCGACTGCGGCCCGGGGCCTGTCTGTGCTGCCCCCTTTTGCGCCAGCCGAATGCTTGTGGGCATGGATGCACGTACCGTCAATCATCACCGCTTCGGGATCAGGGGCAGACGCCGGAGCGAGAAAGACTGCTTTCCGGGAACCTTTTGTCTGCCAACGCCGAAAGCGGGAATACACGGCATTCCATGAACCATGCTCTTCCGGCAGGGCCCTCCGGGGAGCCCCGGTGCGCAGCAACCGGATGATTGCATTCATGAATGTCCGTTTATCCCTGGCCGGACGACCACCCCTGGGCGAACCCTCAAGCGGCAGAAAAGGCTCAGGCCGTTGCCGGGTCTCAGCGGAAATGTCGGTATGGCACATGTCCAGGGGCTACACGAACCAGGCCTGATTATAAGGTTTGCAAACACACCCTAGGAAGCGTCATAGACGCCAAGCCCCCCGGTATCTTCTGGCAAGATGGGAGCCGTAATACGTCTCCATCCTGCCAGAGGGGCGGCCTCTGGACTCCCGTGCCGCTCGGCGCTGCGCTTCTCTCGGCAAAAGACAAAAAGGCATTATCATGAAACAACGGCAATCAGGGCCGCGTTATGCGGCAAATCAGTTGATAACCTTGCGTGTCACCCCGGAAGAAAAATTCAGGCTGCTGGAACATACAGCCCTGATTGGCGTGTCGCTTTCCGCCTATGTTCGCACAAAAATTTTCGGCGGTCACCCGCTGATTCCACGCACGGACGAATGCACCATTCGCGAGCTTCGACGCATGGGCGGCTTGCTGAAACACCATTTCTCCACCTTGCGGGAAGCGAACGTCAGTGAGGATTTTCTGATGCTTTATGAAAATCTTTTGCAGGCCATCCGGCAAAAAATCGACGCCATCGGAGCAGAGAATCATGATCGTGAAGAAGATCAAATGTAAGAAAACTTCCAAAACCAGGGCGCGACAAATCTCTGACCTGGTGGACTATATCCGGCAGCCGCACGGCGTGGATTGCGCCGAAAAAATTGAGCACTCCGGCAGCAGAAATTTTCTGGCCTCGCGGCATGAAAGCCAGCGTATGGAGATGATTGCCCTAGCAACGGAAAGCATCCACTCGCGGATGCCGGTTTCGCATTATGTCTTTTCATGGAAGTCCCATGAGCAGCCAACGACCGGTCAGGTGGATGAACTGGTGGATATTTTTCTGGACGAGTTGGGGCTTGAAGGGTGCCAGACTGTGTATGGCCTGCACTGGAATACGAAGAACTACCATATGCATATTGCCGTCAACCGGATGCCCCCGGTCACCCTGAAGGTAATCGACCCCAATAACGGTTTTGACATCGAGGCCGCGCACAAGGTTGTGGCGCTGGTGGAGCACCGGCAGGGCTGGGTATCGGAGGCCAACGCCCGTTACCGGGTGGATGAGGCGGGTCAGGTGGCGCCCCGCCCCCGCAAAAGTATTCTCAAACCGAAACAGGCGGCTTTGGATATTGAATGCGCCACGGGTGAAAAATCCGCTCAGCGCGTGGCACAGGAACGTGGCCATGAAATCATTGCCACGGCAAAAAACTGGGAGGAGCTGCACGCGAACCTGGCCGCTGTTGGACTGCGGTTCGAGCGCAAAGGCTCCGGCGCGATCATTTTCGTTGGCGATGTGGCTGTCAAAGCATCTTCGGTGGACAGGGCTTTCAGCCTTGGCAAGCTGCAGAAACGACTGGGGGACTTCAAGGCAGGTGACTATACGGATGAAAGGCCCTCAATCAAGCCGGAGCCGGTCAGTCCCATCAATCAGAAGCTCTGGCGGGAATACCACGCTGAATGTGAGGCAATGAAAGCAGAAAAGGCTACAACGGAGCCTGGCGAGGCGGCGGCTGCCGTCAGGCAGATAAAAAAACGCCATAAAGAAAAGCAAGCCACCTTGCATGAACATTTTCGGGAACATCCGCGCTGCATCCTGAATATCGCCCGGCATTTTCTCAAGCTACAACAGCAGGAGGAACTGCGCCAGTTGCGTCGGCGGACGCCAAAGATGAAATTTGCCCGCCGCCTGCGTTTTGAAGACTGGTTACGCAAACGAGGTCTGGACTATCAGGCGGATCGCTGGCGCTACCGCAGCGCGCTGGAAGCCCTGCCGGAGGATTTTCGTGGCGCGCCCACCGTGCTGGCAACACCAACGCGAGAGCCGCATGTTGCTTACGCCGCATACATGCGCCAGATACTCAAAGATGTGCCCGACACCACACCGGATCGCCTCAACGCCTCTATCGCCCTGCAAATGCGAAAGACCGGTTTTACGCGGGAGGTTGTGGAAGATACGCTTTTCCAGTGTGCCCCACAGACCTGGCCCGAACCAATTGAGCGAGACTGGCGACGTTACGCGCAACGCACGGCGGCCTGCGCCTTTGGCATGGAGGGCGATACGCGCCTGGCGCGGGGACTGGCGGCCAAGGCAAACCAGAGACAAGCAGAGAAGGAGAAGGCAGAGACACAGCCCCGGCCGCAGGAGGAAAGGCAGACGACCGCTATGCAGGAGGAGAAGGATGCTCCCCGTCCAGTGCAACGGATGAGAGTACGGTGAAATTTCGGACAGAACAGGCAAGTCAAACGACACCCTCGCGCCATTCTCCGCAAATCATGATCGTACACTGCTTGATGCTGGATTTCCAAACTTTTTGGCGCTATAATCGGGATGCCGTCTTATTCCATCCTTTGCGTCCTATCCCCCTACGGAATCAACAATGAGTAACCCTTTTTTCGACCACCCGATTCTAAACTCCCCCTATGCCCTGCCTGAGAAGCATTGGGAACTTGACGAGAATGGGCAGCCCACGCAAAAAATTTTGGATTTTCGCCGCCCGGCCAGCTTCATCACTCCCATCCCCAAGCCCAAAAAACGCACAACGCAGCAGGGAACGCTCCTTGAGAACGCCACAGCCATGGCGCTCTCCACCAAAGAGCAGGAATACGAGCTGGCCACGCGCATCAACGAGTTGCGTAGTACAATCACGGCATGGCGCACTCTGCCAGCCCCCAAGAACTGGAAGGTCACGCCGGAAACGGCCCGGCTGCTGCAGCACTGGCGACATCACGACTTCAGTGGCATTCGTCCCTTCTTCTGCCAACTGGAAGCCGTAGAAACCGCCATCTGGCTGACGGAGGTCGCTCCCAAGGACGGCAAGCGCGGAGGAAAATTTCTTGAATATCTGCAAAATGCCAATAACGATGCCAATCCCGGCCTGCCGCGCTTGGCTCTGAAGCTTGCCACCGGCGCGGGCAAAACCACGGTCATGGCCATGCTCATTGCCTGGCAGACCATCAACGCCGTGCGGTATCCAAACAGCAAACGTTTTTCCCACGGTTTTCTGGTGGTTACGCCCGGCATTACCATCCGGGATCGGCTTCGCGTGCTTCTGCCCACCGATGCGGAGAGCTACTACCAGTCGCGCGAACTGGTACCACCAGATATGCTGCGCGACATCCAGCGGGCTAGGGTGGTCATCACCAATTATCACGCCTTCAAATTGCGCGAAAAAACCGAGCTTTCCGGCGCGGGCCGGGCACTTCTGACCGGCAGGCACGGTGATGCCCTTAATACTCTGGAACCGGAAGGGCAGATGCTGCAACGTGTCATGGGTGAACTGATGGGCATGAAAAACATCATTGTGTTCAATGATGAAGCTCACCATTGCTATCAGGAACGGCCCGAAAGCATCAAGGAAGAGATCACGGTTCTGGAAGGCGAGGAAAAGAAGGATGCCAGCAGCGAAGCCAAGGCCAATAACGAGGCGGCGCGGCTGTGGATCAACGGCCTCAAAACTGTGCAGAAAAAGCTGGAGATCAGCCGTATTTTTGACCTCTCCGCCACACCGTTCTTTTTGCGTGGTTCAGGGTATGCCGAAGGAACGCTTTTCCTGTGGACTGTGTGCGACTTTTCGCTCATGGACGCCATTGAATGTGGTGTGGTCAAGCTGCCGCGTGTGCCTGTGGCGGACAATATTCCCAGCGGCGAGATGCCGAAATTCCGTGATTTGTGGAAAAATATCCGCAAAGACATGCCTAGGGCGGGGCGCGGTAAAAATCAGACGCTGGATCCGCAAAAACTCCCCACCCTGCTGCAGAATGCGCTGGATGCCCTGTACGGACACTACAAAGATACCTACGCGGCGTGGCAGACGGAACGTATGGATGTTGCCCCATGTTTCATCATCGTGTGCAACAACACGGCAACCTCAAAGCTGATCTATGACTATGTATCTGGTTATGTGGATACAGCCGGGCAATTCCATAACGGGCGCTTTGAACTCTTCCGCAACTTTGACGAGAACGGCAACGCGCTCTCCCATAGCCGCACCTTGCTCATTGACAGCGAACAGCTCGAATCCGGCGAAAAACTGCCCGATGATTTCCGCAAAACCTATGCGGAGGCCATAGAACGCTTCCGGCGCGAAGCTCTGGAACGTGGCGGAACTTTGGCCGATGACTTGCGCCGTGGCAAGGAAATAGACGACAGCGTTCTCCTCCGCGAAGTCATGAACACAGTGGGCAAACCCAATACCCTCGGAGGAGACATTCGTTGTGTGGTTTCCGTTTCCATGCTTACGGAAGGGTGGGACGCCAACACTGTCACCCATGTTCTGGGTGTGCGTGCCTTCGGAACCCAGCTCTTGTGTGAACAGGTCATCGGCCGAGCCTTGCGCCGTCAGAGCTGTGGTCTCAATGAAGAAAACCTGTTCAACACCGAATACGCCGATGTCATGGGTATCCCCTTCGACTTCACGGCCCAAGCTGTCAAAGTCTCGCCGGTCAAGCCACGCCCGACAATTCATGTCAAGGCCGTACGCCCGGAACGGGATAGGTTGGAAATAACCTTTCCCAGAGTGGTCGATTACCGGGTCGAATTACCCAAGGAGCGTATCCGCGCTCAATTCACGGAGGATTCCCACCTCACGCTCGATCCCGATCTGGTCGGTCCCACCGAAGCTCTCATGGCGGGCATTGTGGGAGAAACCGCCACTGTCCGGGTAGAGGATCGCAAGGATATGCGCCCCTCCACCATCATTGCCCATTTGGCCAGTCATTACCTGCGTACCAAGCAGATGGATGATGACGGCAACCCCAGACTATACCTATTCGGACAAATCAAAAAAATTATCCAGCAATGGTTGCGGGAAGGATATTTGGAGTGCCTGGGGGGTACCTACCCTGCCATGCTCCTTGACCGCCGTCTGGCGGATATGGCCTGCGAAAAAATCCATGCCGCCGTCAACCGTGCGGGCGTGCAGGATGCCGGTGAAAAACCGCCTGTGCTTGCCCTGCTTGACCCATACAATCCCACTGGCTCCACGCGCTATGTGAACTTCACCACCTCCAAAACTGACCGTTGGCAAACCTCCGCCGACAAATGCCATGTGAACTGGTGTATTCTGGACAGCGACTGGGAAGGAGCCTTCTGTTATGCGGCGGAGCAGAATTCGCGCGTTCTGGCCTATGCCAAAAACCACAACCTTGGTTTTGAAGTGCCGTATTCCTGGCAGGGGCAGGAACACATGTACCGACCGGACTTCCTGCTACTGGTGGATGACGGCCACGGCCCGGATGATCCGCTGCATCTGGTGGTAGAAATCAAGGGCTGGCGCGATGAACAGGACAAGGCCAAAAAAGAGGCCATGGAGGTCTTCTGGGTTCCCGGCGTCAACAACCTCAAAAGCCAGGGGCGCTGGGCCTTTGCCGAATTGAAACGCGTTTATGCATTGGAAGGCGACATGGAAGTAAAAATCAAGGATGCCTTCAACCTCATGCTGGACGCCGCGGCTTCCATACCTCCGGAGGGCCAGAGTGGAATTTGAACGTTTCAAGGCCGGCCATTGGCAGCAACGTATTCAGTATAAAAGTTTTGAACCCACTTTCATCAATCAGGAATGGATCTGGAAGGATCCTATCATCAATACCTTGCTGGCATCCGCAGGTCATGCCTTGGGTCAGTTGGATGCCTTTTCTCTTATTGTACCTGATGTGGATCGCTTCATCCAAATGAGCGTTCTCAAGGAAGCGCAGACTTCCAGCAAGATTGAAGGCACACAAACTGGCATGGATGAAGTGCTGCTTCAGGAGGAATATGTCCGCCCGGAACGGCGCGATGACCGACGCGAGGTACTGAACTATATCAAGGCTATCAACACAACTATAGAGCGACTTGAGACCTTGCCTCTTTCCAATCGCTTGCTTAAAGAAACGCACAAAATTTTGTTGCAGGGGGTACGCGGGGAACATAAACAGCCGGGCGAGTTCCGCACCAGTCAAAACTGGATCGGCGGCAGCAATCTGAACAATGCGGCATTTATCCCTCCTCATCATGAAAATGTACCGGAACTTATGGGAGATTTGGAACAGTTCTGGCATAATGAATCTATTACAGTTCCGCCTCTAATTCGTATTGCTTTAACACACTATCAGTTTGAAACTATACATCCCTTTTTGGACGGTAATGGTCGTATAGGCCGTCTGCTGATCCCGCTCTATCTGGTAGATCAAAAACTCCTGTGCAAACCTTCACTCTACCTTTCAGTTTTTTTTGAGCAAAATCGTGCGGCTTATTATGATGCTCTGACACGTGTACGTACGAACAATGATATTAACCACTGGGTTCGTTTTTTTCTGACAGGTATTGCTGAAACAGCAACAAAGGGAAGAGATCTTTTTAAAGATATTCTAGACCTTCAAAAAGAAACTGATAAACAAATCATGTCGTTGGGTAAGCGTATGGCAAATGCACAACTTGTATTGCAATACTTGTATCAAAACCCCATAATAAACGCCAACCTTTTAGAAAAAGAGCTGAACCTCAGCCATTCCACAGTTCATGTTCTTATCAATGCGTTGATGCAGCTTGGCATTCTTGAGGAAATGACCGGGCAACAACGCGGTCGGATTTTCATTTTTGGCAAATATTTCAGACTATTCACTTGTTAATTCTCGATTCTCGGAATAAGTTGCCACTTTATTCCAAGAAAAATCGTTTTCTCGGAATAAGAAGTCACCTTAATCCGAGAAAAGAAACCAAATGAAGGCAGGCCATCATGCCCCCCAAAAAGTCCAGCTCAAAAGATGTAGAAACGCTGACTCATGACGAAGCCAAGCGGTTGAACATTCCCACATCCGAGCTTTCCACCGTGGCCCGCCCTAGAGATATCGCGCCTGTGACCGTGGCGTTTGCGCGACGTGATGCGGATCTGGACCCGCAGCTCGTCTGGCGCGGCAAATACGGACCGGACAGCATCACGGGGAAAAATGGGGAACTGCTGGTTAAGGCCGCGCCCCTGTATATTCAGGAAAAAGTGCACCCCAAGGCGCTCATTGACGACTTGCGGCGGGAGAGTGAGGCACGAGCTCAGAAAAACGCCCCACCCGCGCAGGAACAGTTCAGTCTGTTCGCTGACTTCAACGGCCTGCCCGAAGACGTGGACAAGACGGAATTTTACCAGCATGAGCAGAACTGGGCCAATCGGCTGATCTTGGGCGACAGCTTGCAGGTCATGGCCGGGCTGGCCGAGCGCGAGGGGCTGCGCGGGCAGGTGCAGTGCATCTATTTTGACCCGCCCTACGGCATCAAATTCAACAGCAATTTCCAGTGGTCCACCACCAGCCGCGACGTAAAAGATAACAAGGTCGACCACATTACCCGCGAACCGGAACAGGTCAAGGCTTTCCGTGACGCTTGGCGGGACGGCATCCACAGCTACCTGAGCTATCTGCGAGACAGGCTGATTGCGGCGCGGGATTTGCTCACGGAAAGCGGCAGCATCTTTGTGCAGATTGGCGATGAAAATGTGCATTGGGTGCGGGCTGTGCTGGATGAGGTACTTGGAGAGGAGAATTTTATAAGTCAAATTGTTGTTACAAAGACAGGGAGTATTGCCAGCAATTTCTTGGGTAATATTGCAGATATTATTCTTTGGTATGGAAAGAACAAGGAATATACAGAATATCATAATATATTTATATCTCGTATTGCCAGAGACGAAGATGATTACTCTGCAGACCCCATACTTTCTTCAGGCAATTCATCAGGAACAGTTCAATCTATTATTTTTCATGGGGCATCATATAGCTGTGGAATAAGCAATCACTGGAAAACTCATATTGAGGGTATGGAGCGCCTTAATAAGGCCGATCGGATTGTCGCCCTAAAAAAACAAATTCGATATAAACGATATTATCAGGATTTTCCTGTTAAGCCTTTATCTAATCTTTGGTATGACACTGGTGGGGCTTCTGATATGGTTTATGTTGTCCAGACGGCAACTTCTTTGATTTAAAGATGCATCCTCATGACCACATCTCCCGGCGATCTTGTCCTTGACCCCACCTGTGGCTCCGGCACCACGGCCTACGTTGCCGAGCAGTGGGGGCGGCGCTGGATCACCATCGACACCTCGCGCGTGGCTCTCGCCCTGGCCCGTTCCCGGATCATGGGCGCGCGGTATCCCTATTATCTGCTGGCGGATTCTCCCGAAGGGCAGAAGAAGGAAGCGGAACTGTCGTAAAAAGCGGTGTCAGATCGTCCCACCTATGGGAACATCAGGCACGGTTTTGTCTATGAGCGTGTGCCGCACATTACTCTCAAGTCCATTGCCAACAACGCGGAAATAGACGTCATCTGGGAAAAATGGCAGCAAAAGCTGGAACCGTTGCGCCTGGAACTCATAAAACTGGTGGAAACGCAGTGGCAGGAATGGGAAATACCGCGAGAAATCGAACCATATATTCCTTCATGGCTGACCAGCGCAACACAGCAGCGGGTTACGGCTCAGCCGGTTGACCGCCGGGCGCGCGTCCAGAGAATCAAGGAACTCCATGCCGCCTGGTGGGCAGCCCGCATTGCCCGACAAAAGGAAATAGACGCGTCCATCGCCGCCAAGGCGGACTTTGAGTTTTTGTACGACAAGCCCTATGCGGACAACAAGAAAGTGCGCGTGGCCGGCCCCTTTACCGTGGAGAGCCTTTCCCCGCACCGTATGCTGACCGTGGATGAAAACGACGATATTGTTGATCCGCTGGAGCGGGGCGGTGCGGGACGGCGCGCAAGACTTTGCGTCCATGATTTTGGAGGAGCTGAAACGCTCCGGCGTTCAGCAGGCGCACAAGGAAGACAAAATTGTTTTCACAGCGCTCAAGGGCTGGCTGGGTGTGCGTTACATCAACGCCGAAGGCAGATACATGGAAGGCGAAAACGAACGCCGGGCCGCCATCTTCATCGGGCCGGAATTCGGCAGCGTTACCCGGCAGGATCTGGCCGCGGCGGCGCGGGAAGCGGGCGAGGCGGGTTTTGAACTGCTAATTTCCTGCGCTTTCAACTATGACGCCGCTTCCAACGACCTGTCCAGCCTTGGCACGGTGCGTATTCTCAAGGCGCGTATGAACGCCGACCTGCATATGTCCGCCGACCTCAAAAATACGGGGAAAGGTAATCTCTTTGTTATTTTTGGCGAACCGGACATTGCCATTGAAAACGCCCCCGACAACCAGATTCAGGTCACGGTCAAAGGCGTGGATGTCTTTGATCCGGCCACAGGCGAAGTGCGCAGCGATGATCCAGACACCATTGCCTGTTGGTTTATCGACACCGATTATAACGAAGAATCGTTCTTTGTGCGCCATGCCTACTTTCCTGGCGCGGGCGATCCCTACAAGTCTTTCAAGACCACTCTCAAGGCAGAAATTGACCGCGAAGCATGGGAAAGCCTGCACAGCGCCACATCCCGCCCCTTTGACCGTCCCAAATCCGGCAGAATCGCGGTCAAGGTCATCAATCATCTGGGCGATGAGGTGATGAAGGTGTACAAAGTGCATTGAGTATCCGGGGATCGGCATGGACAACGATAAAGACTACGAAATCTCACGCATTCTGCCCTTTGAATATGCTGTCAATTTGTTTGAGAAGAACGAGCTTTTCTTTTCAAAACCATCATCATGGGATGACCCTTATGAAAAGATGAATGACTATGCAAATAATGCACAGACTCGAATTATTTTGGGGCAATGCTGGTGCAAAACAGGGTATTCGGACGCTATATGGAGAATTTTTTTCAGAGAAAAGATCTGAAAAACTATGGACCAAGAATCTAAATACGAACCTATACTCATAGGTTGCGAGATACTCTTGATGACATGAAAGATATATATGAATTTAATCTTTATGATGGCAGCGTAGAATATGTATTATCAAACAAATATGCCAATATGATTGAATCAGAGAACAGACTTGATATGGCTTTTGTCAAACGAAGAGCATTCCTCCATGAACGCGAATACAGATTTTTGATCACATCCAAAAAACTAAATAAAAAACTTGAATGGCATAAAAATGGAGTAAAAATCAAAATAGAAAAAGACTTATGCGATATAATCCATAAGGTTTTTATAGATCCTTTTGCCTTCCTGCATCTTGTCAAAGCTATCAGGCAATATTTTTCTAAAAACTTTGACATAAACTGTTCTCAGTCTTCGATTTACAAAGAGCCTCTTTGGGATAGTTAAGCGTTGTGGGAGGCAATTAATGGAATTCCGCATAGCCGACACCTTCACCGCCAGTTTGTGCAAGCTGACTGCCGATGAGTAGAAGCTGGTCAAACAGACGACTTTTGATGCGCAGGTCAATCCGTCCAGCCTAGGGCTTCGTTTTCATAAGCTGGATCGCGGCAGGGACAAAAATTTCTGGTCCCTGTCTGTGGGCATGGATATCCGCATTATCGTACACCGCACACCACAAAGTTTGCTGTTCTGCTATGTGGATCATCACGACAAGGCCTACGCGTGGGCTGAAAAACGCAAACTGGAAGTACATCCGCAAACCGGTGCTGCCCAGATCGTGGAAGTTCGGGAAGTGGTGCAGATCGTTACGCGCCATGCGCCTGAGCGCATAACCGGGCGTGCCCTGTTCGCGTCTGTTTCTGATAACCAGCTCTTGAGCTTGGGCGTTCCTGCGGAATGGCTGCCCGCAGTGCGGGCGCTTGCTGATCAGGATGCTTTGTTGGAACTGGCGTCGCATCTCCCGGCGGAAGCGGGAGAAGCCCTGCTGGATATGGCTTTGGGGCGGATGCCTGCTATTGTGGGCTATGCTCCTCTTACACCGACAACTCAGGATTTTTCTGTCGCTTTTCAGCACCCGGATTCCCAACGCCGTTTCCGCCTCATGGGCAGCGCGGAAGAACTGCAGCGTGCTCTGGAATACCCATGGGACAAATGGCTTGTTTTCCTCCATCCCGATCAACGCACCCTGGTAGAAGGCAGCTTCAACGGGCCGATCAAGGTATGCGGCTCCGCAGGAACGGGAAAAACTGTTGTCGCCTTGCACCGGGCGGTACATCTGGCACGCACCAACCCGGATGCCCGAATCTTGCTCACCACGTTAAGCGACCCCCTTGCCCATGCTTTACGCAATAAACTCAACTGTCTGCTGGCCCATGAGCCAAAGCTGGCCGAACGTATTGATGTACAGGCGCTGGCAACGCAAGCACAACGCCTGTTTCGCCTGCGAGAACCGGATATTGCCAGAAGCGTTACACTTGCCACCAAAGTACACATTCTGGACATTCTGCGGCAAGAAGTAGCGGCTTTGCAGCTTAAAGGATACACAGAACGTTTCCTGTACGCCGAATGGCATGAGCTGGTGGATGCCCGTCAGCTGACATCATGGGAAGAATACCGCGTTACTCCACGCCTCGGCAGGGAAACCCGCCTTTCCGAGCAGCGTCGCCAAGTCCTTTGGGCCATATTTGAACGTGTGAACAACGCGTTGGCGGAGCAACATCTTTACACGGAAGCAGCTCTCTATACCCGGCTGTCATTCCTGATGGCCGAAACGACAAATCCGCCCTTTGATTTTGTTGTTGTGGATGAAGCGCAGGATTTGAGCTATGCACAAATGCGTTTTGTGGCCGCGCTCGGCGCACACAGGCCGAATGCTCTCTGCTTCTGTGGTGATCTTGGACAACGCATTTTCCAGTTGCCTTTCTCGTGGAAATCTTTGGGCGTGGACATTCGGGGGCGTTCCTTTACCCTGCGCGTCAACTATCGCACGTCACACCAGATACGCAGTCAGGCCGACAAACTTCTGGATGCGGAACTCACCGATGCCGATGGCAACGTGGAAAAACGGAGCAATCCCATTTCCGCCTTCAATGGCCCACAACCCGACATCCTCTCTTTTGCGTCAGAAGAAGAGGAAAGCCAAGCTGTGGCACGATGGCTTGCCGCACGCCATGTCAACGGTGTGGCTGCACGGGAAATGGCGGTCTTTGTCCGCTCTGAGGCGGAAATTCCCCGCGCCGAAGCCGCGTTGCGCCAGGCAGAAATTCCCTATGTCATTCTTGACAGAGAAATGGATATTCCCAAGGACAGTGCCACTATTACTGTCATGCACCTTGCCAAGGGGCTGGAATTTTACGCCGTGGCCGTCATGGCCTGTGATGCCGATGTCATCCCCTCCCAACAACGAATAGAAGATATGGGCGATGATGCGGATCTCGAAGACGTGTACAACACCGAACGTCAGCTTTTGTATGTGGCCTGTACGCGGGCGCGAGATCATCTGTTGATCTGTGGTGTGGAGCAGACATCGGAATTTCTGGATGACCTATTAATTTAGACATCAGGCCACCTCCACCAAAAAGACAGATCGATTTAAACTGGTGGGAATAGTGGTGGGAACAAATCTCTCTTACGAGAAAGGCCTTACGATTTTCACCGTAAGGCCTTGATTTTATTGGTTGCGGTGGCAGGATTTGAACCTGCGGCCTTCGGGTTATGAGCCATTTTTGATGGCTTTAGAAGGACTTTGGTTGGTCAGGACTCAACTTGAATCTCCTTTATTTTCATATAAATATATAATAGATTGTTTTGATGCGACCCGAACAAAACTGATGTAATCTTGTCTTGTGGTTAGGAATAGGTTAGGACTGAAGCCGTGGTTAGGAAAGGAGAGCGCCCCCTGGATACAACCGTCTGCCTTGAGTTCGGAGTACGCATATGGCCTCGAAATACAAGCGGTATCACCCCAAGAAGTGGGCTGGCGTCTATGTGTACGAGTTGGACGAGGTATTCAATGGTGCGCCTGATTTGTGTTTCTTTATCAACTTCCGTTCGGGCAGGCGCTTGATCTGGGAGAAGGTCGGCAGAATATCCGAAGGCTACAGCGCGGAAGTGGCGGCAGAAATTCGCGCCAAGCGCGTCAAGGCTCTGCGCCACGGTGAAGAAGTCAAAACCGCCAAAGAGATATGCCGCGAGCAAAGCGAAAAGAATCGCCCCTTTCAGGAGATCGGTGACGCTTATTTTGAAATCAAAGGCCCTGCGCTCAAGGGCATTGTCACCGACAAAAATCGTTACCAGAACCACCTGCTCCCGCTCTGCGGCAAGCGTACTGTTAGCGAGATCACGCCGCAGGTCATTGAAGAGCTGCGCAAATCCCTGAGCGACCGCAAACCCGCCACGGTATGGAATGCCCTGGAACTGCTCCGGCGCATCGTTAATTTCGGTTACAAGACCAATCGCTGCCCTGCACTGAGCTTTCAGATTGAAATGCCCGTTAAGGATAACGAGGTCATTGAATACCTGAAGCCGGAGGAAGCCCAGCGTTTTCTGGCCGTGCTCAAGGAATGGCCCGTGCGCGATGTGGCCAACATGCTCTTGCTGGCCTTCTTCACCGGGATGCGGCGTGGCGAAATATTTAAGCTGGAAGTAGGCGACCTCGATTTTCATATGAAGCTCATCCGCATCCGCGACCCCAAGGGCGGCAAGTCCGTGTCCATCGGCCTCAGCAACGTGGCCGAAGAGGTCATCTGCGCTCAACTGGCATGGAAAGATGAACGCTTTCCCGGCAGCCCCTACGTCTTCCCCGGCAAGGACGGTGGCCTTCGCAAGGATTGCAGCGCGGTGGATACCATCCGCAAGGCCGCCAATCTGCCGCCCAAGTTCCGGCCCTTCCACGGGCTGCGGCATCACTTCGCTGTGACCTTGGCCAACAGCGGCCAGTTCAATCTGGACATGATCGCGGAAATGCTCACCCACAAGAACGCCGAGTTCACCAAGAAAAAGTACGGCCAGTTCCTGCCCGAATCCATGACGGCAGCGGGCAACGCGGCAGCGAAAATTTTGGCCGGACTGTGAGAGCTTGCATATTTTCGCGACTGTCCATTTTCGCCACTAGGCAGCCATGCTTTGACACAGTATGATGCTGCCAGAACAATACAGAATCCACACAGTGAGGCCCGTCATGCCCCTTACCGAACATGACCTGCTTGCCCAGGTTGCCCTTGGTGAAGACAGTTCTCGCCAGTTCAAGGCCGACATCCACAATGCCGAATCTCTGGCGGCGGAAATGGCGGCCTTTGCCAATACCGACGGCGGCACCATCTTCATAGGCGTGACGGATCACGGCAATGTGCCTGGCCTTTCCCGCGAGGATGTGGCCCGCATCAATCAGCTTATCAGCAATGCCGCCAGTCAGTTGGTGCGCAGCCCGCTGACCGTTCTCACCGAAAACGTGCTGCTGGCAAACGGCAATCTGGTGATCGTGCTCACCGTGCCCAAGGGGCTGGATAAACCGTATTTTGACAAAAATGGTGTCATCTGGCTGAAAGCAGGCTCCGACAAGCGCCGGGTGAACTCCAAAGAGGAGTTACGCCGCCTGTTTCAGATCAGTTCACAGTTCCACGCTGACGAGCTGCCCACCAAGGCGGGCATTGACAAGCTGGACAGGCTGCGCTTTCGGGATTTTCTGCGGGACGTGTACAAGCAGGATTTCCCCGACGCGCCGGAAGATCTGACCCGTTTGCTTCAGAATATGAACCTCGCCACGGACAACGGCGTTCTGAACCTTGCCGGGGTGCTCATGTTTGCCGAGCGACCGGAATGGATTGTGCCGCAGTTTGTGGCCAAGGCCATCCGCTATCCCGGCAATGCGATTCATGCCAGCGCCTATGTGGATACCGAAGATTTTTCCGGCCCGCTGCGGCAGGTGTTTGACGGGGCACAGTCTTTCATCATGCGTAACCTGCACAAAGTGCAGGCGGGGGGCGGCGTGAACTCGCCGGGCCAGCCTGAAATTCCCGAAAGCGTTTTTGAAGAGCTGTTGGTCAATGCCCTGGTGCATCGGGATTATCTGATCAGCGCGGCCATACGCATTTTCATTTTTGACAACCGCATTGAGATCATCAGCCCCGGCCACCTGCCCAACAACCTGACAGTGGAAAAAATCAAAGCCGGAAACTCCAATATCCGCAACCCCATTCTGGTGTCCTATGTGGCAAAGGGGCTCCTGCCGTATCACGGGCTTGGTTCCGGTATCAAACGCGCCATGAAAAACTGGCCGGACATCGAATTTTTGGACGATCATGACGGGTGTTTGTTCAAGGCGACGGTTCGGCGCAAGGCCCCGGAAGAGTTGGTGTTGGCCGCTGCTGCGCCAGCACTTTCCCCGAACCTTTCTGGTGAAAGTTCGGGGAAAAGTTCGGGGAAAACGCTTGCAGGTTCGGGGAAAAGTTCGGGGGAAATTATAGAACTCATGCAGGGCCAACCTTCTATCAGCATACCTGAAATCGCCGCGACGCTGGGCATCAGCTCACGGGCTGTCGAAAAGCAGATTGCCAATCTGCGCCGCGCCAAAACCATCCGCCGTGTCGGCCCGGCCAAGGGCGGCAAGTGGGAAGTGCTGGTATGACCCCTGCACAAAAACGTAATGCCATCAGCACCATTCGCTTCATGGCAGTGGCAATCGTGGCTGCATTGGGGCTGTATGCGACTGCCATCATATCGCTACTCTTTTGCGTCAAGCTGTCGTGGACGCATCCATGTACGACCTTGGTGCGCTCGCAATAATCGTGCTTCTTGGGGGAGCTTTGGCGACAGCCCCTTTCTGCTTGCTGGTGTACCACTTCTTTTCTCTCTGGGGGACAACGACGCTGCCAAAGGCGATTCGCCTCAACGAAGCCATGCGCTTGTTGCACGCCACTACCCATAAGGAAAGTATTAAGGTGTTCAGGCACCACGATATTAACGTGTATCGGTCAAAACTTCCTCTTGGGAAAGAGGCCACAGATGGTGTGCCCTGTAAAATCATTTCAACGTTCCTTTCCCCGCTATCTTTTCGCTCTGACCGGCTAAACGCTTTTGGCTCAGCGTATTACTGCTGCGATTATGATGAAATTCAATCCATCATCCAGGCGGAGCAAAGTAAGTGGGGTCAGCCTTCGCAGGGTAGTGACATCAGCGCTGCCCAACTGGCGGTTCTCGAAAAGATGAATGCTGACTTACGCCAAGAGAACAAGAAGCTTAAGGGGCAATACACATCTGCCTCAGGAAGTGCAGGACGTTTGAAATCGCAGCTTGAAGACGTGCAAAAACACATGGCTGTACTTATTGCGCTTGCCCATGACGTCACCCGCGAGGTGAAACCGCCACGCACCCTCTCTCGTGAAGACATCAAGCGCAAATATCTGGCCATTGGCAAATTGCGTGGTATAGAAACCGCCCCTGCCGCTTATGTGGAACTTTTTCGCGAGGCCATGCCTAAAAAGTATATCAACCAGGGAGGCGCGCCCCGCCAGGGTGGGGAAAACGAAACCTGAGTGGGTCAGCTTCGTTACGCGACGGATTTTTCCTATGGCAATTGCCTGAATAAAAACGATAAATCAGAAAACCTCCCTATCTCAAGCTGAGACAGGGAGGTTTTGTTTAGGCTTTTCTGACAGATCAATTTTTTTCTCCTTTGATAACGGGCTACGTTTTTGTATCCGCGCTGTTTTTCCCGTACCGAAGGCCATGTAATATTCATTCTCCTGCAAAGTCGTTCGGCGGCATTCTCCCATGTCTCTTCCTGAATCAGGGCCTCCAGGTGAAGGATCCCACTAAGCGCCGCCAGATCACCCTTTCCGATTTTTCTCCTGGACCTGAAAAAATTACTGGATCGTGTTTCTTCAGGCAGGGAAGGAACCTCGTCCTGGTCGATTGGGACTGCCTCTCCATCTCTCTGGGCCAGCAGCGCCTTCTCCATCGCATTGAACGCTTCCAGAAACTTTTCTTTCCAGGCCGCCGCCTTCTTGCCCGTGAAACCCATCGCCAGGAAGGCGAAGCCGTCGCGGGTCAGGCGATAGGCGGGAAATTCTCTCTTGGCTCCACTGCCGATTTCCGCTTCATAGACCATTGGCGCAAAATTGCGCTCATGGAACTCCTTGGAGCACTCCAGATTGGAGATAGCTTTGAGCACGTCCTTGTGCTCCTTCTCGAAAGCCTGGGCGATGATCAGTGATGTGGTGAACATCTTGCCGTCGTCAATCTGCACCATGTTTTCAATGGGTTGCACGGTGATTTCCTGTCCGTTGGTCTGGCTGTCTTCCATGATCTTTCTCCTTTTTTAGCGTTGAGCCGAAGGCGAATAAGCAAGCCACCCCCGGCGTTGAGGGGGCAGGACGTAAAGTGGCCACTTGAAAAGTGGTACCACTTTACCTGTCCTGTCTTCTTTTGCTTTGACAGTATCATAAAATAATAGGCAGTCAAATTGTCGCATTGCATATTTCTGTCTGTTATTGCATGTTTCTGCATGATATTGTCGGATTCTGCATGATTCTGCATGATTCTGTATATTTTTTTCTCCAAAAAAGATAAAAATATCGGCAATAAAAAAAGCTCCCTGTTTCCAGGAAGCCTTATGATATCTTGGCTGTAGAAGCACGGGAGTGGAGGGAACGATGGCGCGGAAGATGCGCCACAGGCGCACCCTCCACCATAAAGGCCGGGAGCCCGATGCTCCCGGCATCGCGCGGCGCGCAATGTCAGAATAGCCACATAACGAGGAGGCGTCGCGCGCAATATGAGTTTCTGAAAAAAGAAAAAGGGCGGCTCACATGAACCGCCCGCGATCACGGGGAGAGCTACTTGAGGAAGGCAATGACTGCCACAATGAGCGCTGTCTGGGCTACCATTGTACCTATTACCCATTTCAGGACTTCATGCTTGTTGGCTTCCATCTTGTTTTCAAGTCTCAGCACTTCGGTGCGCACATCCTGAATTTCGGCTTTCAGCTCACTCCGCACATCCTGAATTTCGACTTTCAGCTCACTCCGCACATCCTGAATTTCGGCTTTCAGTGCTATGCGAACGTCATTGACATCAGTCTTGGTCGCCAGCTCAGTGGCGGCAAAGGCCTCTTTCAGGATTTTACCCTGAGCGGCGGCAAAGACTTCGGCCTGCTCACGGGAGAATCCTGCGGCCTCCATCTCCTTGGCGTATGCCAGAGTATCAAAAGCAAGCGCGGTCATATGTCCTCCAGATATTTTATTTATAGGTGTTTTCATGGTATCTGTCCATACATTTTGGCCAAACGACTCCGACTCATTGAAGGAGCCGTCTGGCCGATGGCAGGAAGTTTGATTACTCAAACTTGAGGATGTACCTTACGCCGTCATAGCCAAGGCCATTGCCAGGCATCATGCAATTGCAGTTGCTCATTCCGCAGAGTACCTTTCTCGCATGCTGATATTCGGCGTATGGCAGTACAGCGCACGCTTGACCGCTCTCCAGTGTGTAGCTCTCGATGGGGATAACCTCTACCGAAGAGCCGTGGAAATCGTTTATGATCGTGATCTTCATGTTTTCGCTCCTTTCACGTTTTTTCCCTGGAGTTGAACCCGTCTTTAATGCGGATTCCCCCAAGGGCTTTCACCATGTGAAGAAGCCCCTTGAGGGAATCCGTTTAAAGGCGTGCCAACGCCAGAAAAAGGAGAACATCTGGAAAAGAGAGCTCGCTTCCGTGACGGAATGACCAAGGCGGAGCGAAGTGAAGCCGGGAATGACGGCGCGGAAGTTGCGCGCCCGCGCGCAACCCCTTCCTTATGGAAAAGGTTCTTGACAATGAGGGTTGCTTCCGTGACAGAGTGAACCGAAATGACCAGGGGACGCGGAAGCCAGACGACCGCCTTCAGGCCGGCCGTCGCAGCTGCACAAGGAGCGTGGGCTGGAGGGAACGATGGCGCGGAAGATACGCCCAGGGCGCACCCTCCACATCATAATATACGGCTGATTGTATTTAGTGCGTCGCGTTTGGTATCCGGGGAAAGCTTGGCGTAGCGCTTCGTCATCTCCAGTTTTTTATGGCCGACAAGTTCACCAATGGTATAAAGAGCAATACCTTTCATAGCTAGCCAGGAACAAAATGTGTGGCGCAAAGTATGAAATACAACCTTGTATCGAGAATCACTCACATTTGAGTTAAGACCAATTGCCTGGACGACAAACCTGAAATAGCGAGACATTGTACTGACATCTCTATCAAAACATTGTTCATTATATTGGGGATGTTCCCTGTTTTTTAGATATGTGAAAATCGAAACAAGATTTTCAGGAATATATGCGCTGCGGAAACCTGTTTTGCCTTCAACATGAACAATACGAGCATCAATATTGATATTATGCTTCCTGATACTTGCAATTTCACTTAATCGCATGCCCGTAAAAAGTGATATCTTTGCAAATATGTAAGCCTCACAATGCATACAGCACAAACCATCAAGAATTTTTGAGGCTTCTGCGGGTGTCAAAAACCGTTCTCGTTTTTTATCCGCGTCGCTGAATAAGGTATGTGATATTGGATTTTTGGAAATATCGACCATATTCCACTCAACGCCACGATTGATCAGGCGGCCAAGGAGTGAAATTATTTTGTTGATATATGATCTTGATAGTTTTTCTCCACTCTTTTGCTCCTTCGCAAGGAGAGAGCTTTTAAGCTTTTCAACATCCAGTTTCGTTATTGAGCTAGCGGGAGTATTCTCAAATACAGGTTTAATGTACTTGTTATACATGACACTTGGGAATCGTTTATTTTTTAATTGTGGAAAGTATAGTTCAGTGTATTTGTTCCATAAGTCAGAAATCGTTGTCTGCTGGTCATTGCCATCATCAGGTTGCGGAGCCTGCTCTTCCCGCATCAACTCCGGATGCCTGATTGCCTTGACGCGCAATCCTCGTATGGTGATGGCATCCTCAACAGTGTACCCTTCGGATCGCCAGCCGATTTTTTCCCAGACATATTTACCGTTGGCATGGTAGAGGATATCATAACATTTATCAGGCTTTCCGTCCGCCATGATCCGGTGCTTGGCGAAGCGATAATACACCCCCACATATCGCGTTTTGATCCGAGCCATTTTTCCTTTGTCAACCCCCGCTTATAAAACTCTTGCTAGTGTAAAAAGTTTCTGCTATTCAGTTGCCGTAGCCAGAAAAAAGGAATAGCGCAAGAGGAATGTTCAATTTTTTTCTAGATAATTATTTGATTTTACAGAAAAAATTGAATTTTCCCGGCTAGTTGGCTTACCCTCAAAAATCCCTTCTTTTTTGTGTCGTGCGCCCTTGCGGCGCATGTTCAACTGCAACTGCCGATAAATTCGGCAGACGCGCTTATGGTTCCATGTATGCCCCTCACGACGCAGCACCGCAAGGTACTTGGCAAATCCGTACCGTGGATAGCGCTCGGCCAGCCCAGGAAGCGTCGTTATCACAAGGCTGTCGTCACGCGGTGCTGGCTTGCAGACAAACACGCTTCGACTCATGCGCAATGCCGTGCACGCCTTGCTGACAAAAAGCCCATGCTCTTCGTGAACGAACAGCACAACTTCACGCTTCGCGGCTGGC
>APFI01000146.1 GCA_000403945.1 Desulfovibrio sp. Dsv1 | reverse complement strand
TTTCGGCCATTTGCATCGCAGTTATTGTTATTTTCCATCTTAATTAATGAGTCCTGAGCCTAGTCATGACCCTAAAACATTTCCCGGTTTTCAAAACATGCGCCGCCCTCAATCTACGGCGGGAGCGCGGTCCATCCGCGCTTCCCGTCCATAGCGGACTCCTACGGGCCGCCTTCGACCGCTCACACCGCCAGAGCGGCCTGCAAATGTGGAACAGTTCTATTCAAAACGACCCGCGCCGGTGATCAGCACCATGTCCACGGGCACGTTTTCATGCATACCCATGCTCTTGGTCTTGACCTTGGCGATCTTGTCCACCACATCCATGCCTTCGGTGACTTTGCCGAACACGCAGTAACCCCATCCGTCCAAGTCGGGTTGGCTGTGATTCAGGAAGTCGTTGTCCACCAGATTGATGAAAAACTGGGCCGTGGCGCTGTGCGGATCGCGGGTGCGGGCCATGGCGATGGTGCCGCGCCCGTTTTTCAGACCGTTGTCGGCCTCGTTCTTCACAGCCTCGCGGGTGGCCTTTTCGTCCATGTGCGCGCCCAGACCGCCGCCCTGGATCATGAAGCCGGGGATCACGCGGTGGAAGATGGTATTTGCATAAAAGCCGTCGTCCACATACTGCAAAAAGTTGGCGACGGTTTTGGGGGCCTTGTCCTGGAAAAGTTCGATCAGGATATCGCCGGACGAAGTTTCCAGCAACACGGTGGGATTAGCCATGCCTGCTCCTTAAAATAGGGAATAATCCGGCCCGGCGCGGGCCGTGTCTGAAATATAGGCCAGGCCGGGCCGGATGACAATGCCGGGAACGGGGTATACACTGCGGTCCATGTCCAGAACAGCAAAATCCTCCATGCGGGGCGGCAAAATGCCGTCTTGGGCCGTACCAGCAACCCTGCCCAGCCTTGCGCTTGCCTCCTCCGCATCCGCCCCACCCCGCCATTTGCCGCCCGAGAGGCATCTGCCGCAGTTGCAGCAGGCGCTGCTGGCATGGTTCGCGGCGCACCAGAGGCCCCTGCCTTGGCGCGTCAACTACACGCCCTATGAAGTCTGGATTTCCGAGGTTATGCTCCAACAGACCCAGATGGAACGCGGCGTGAACTATTTCACGCGCTGGATGGCCCGCTTTCCGGACGTGGCCGCGCTGGCCGCCGCCTCCGAGGAGGAAGTGCTGCGCCTCTGGGAAGGTCTGGGCTATTATTCACGCGCCCGCCACGCTCTGGCCGCCGCCCGACGGATCATGGACAGGCATGGAGGCGTTTTTCCCGCCTCCCTAGAGGACATCCGCGCACTGCCCGGCGTGGGACCGTATACGGCCGGGGCCATCGCCAGCATCGCCTTCGGTGAAAAGCTGCCCTGCGTGGACGCCAATGTGGAACGGGTGGTGGCCCGTGTCTTTGATCTGGATACGCCGGTCAAGCGGGAACCGGCGGCATCGGCCGTGCGGGCTTGGGCTCTGCGCTTGGTGCCCGAGGGTAAGGCCCGCGAGCACAATCAGGCCATGATGGAGCTGGGGGCGCTGATCTGCGGCAAAAAACCGCGTTGCGGGTCCTGCCCTCTGGCCGCCTTCTGCACCAGCCTGCATCTGGGCATTGTGGATCAGCGTCCGGTACCCGGCAAGCGAACCCACATCACGCCCATTGAAGTGGTTACGGGCGTGCTGCGCCGCAACCACCGGATTTTCGTGCAAAAACGCCTACCCTCCGGCGTCTGGGGCAATCTCTGGGAATTCCCCGGCGGGCGGATGGAGCCGGGCGAAAGCCCGGAAGCCGCCGTCGTGCGCGAATTTGAAGAAGAAACCGGCTTTGCTGTGGCGGTGGACGGCAAATATGGCATCATTCGCCACGGCTACACCACCTATAAAATCACCCTGCACGGCTTCGCCCTCAGCCTGGCTGGCGCGGACGGCGATTTGGAGGAAGCTCCGGCCCCGCCAATGCTCACGGCGGCCAGCGCTTGGCGTTGGGCCACTCCCCGGGAGCTGGAGGATCTGGCCATGCCCGCAGCCCACCGCAGGCTGGCGGACCGGATTTTCGCCGCCGGCGCTCCGCGGCGTCCGCCAGGCGCGTAGACCCGACGGGCGGCCGGCTTATTCCTTGAGCCGGGCCATCAGCTCTTCCAGAGTGCCGGCCAGTTCCACCAGCCGGGTCATTTCCTCGCGGGCCTCACGCATGGACTGCGCCATGTCGGCTGCCACGCCGTTAACTTCCGCAATGGAGCGGTTGATCTCCTCGCTGGCTGCGGACTGCTGTTCACAGGCCGCCGCAATGGCGCTGACCTGACCGGCCGTATTCTCCACAGTGCTGACAATTTCTTCCAGAGCCTGGCCGGACTGCCCCGCCAGATCCGTGGCCTGTTCGATCTGGCTCACGGCGGCAGCCGCAGAGTTCATGCTCTTGGCCGTGCTTTCCTGAATGGCCTTGATGGCTTCGCCCACGTCATGGGTGGACGTCATGGTTTTTTCGGCCAGATTGCGCACCTCGTCGGCCACCACCGCGAAACCGCGTCCGGCCTCGCCGGCGCGCGCCGCCTCAATGGCCGCATTCAGCGCCAGCAGGTTGGTTTGATCCGCGATGTCGGAAATCACGTCCATGATCTGGCTGATGGCCCGGGCGTGCTCATCCAGCTGGCCCATGTCCTGCCTGAACGCCAGGAAAACCTCGCGCGCCTGTTTGATGCTGCGCACGGCCTTTTCCACAACCTGCGCGCCGGCTTCGGCTTTTTCCCTGGTCAACGCGGACGCGCCCGAGGCGGCCTCGGCGTTTCTGGCAACATCCTGCACTGTGGCGTTCATTTCATTCATGGCTGCGGCCGCCTCGGACAGGCGCTCGGCGGACATGGCCGCGCCGCTGTCCGACTGCTGAATGCCGCGCGACAGGCCGCCGGAAATTCCGGAAAGCCTGCTCATCGCATCTTCCAGCGACTGCGCCGCCACGGCCATGCGCTCATTCTTGTCCGTAATGACCCGTTCGGCCTGCTTCAGGGCCGTCATGTCCACATAGAGACAGAGCCCACCGATACAGGTCCTGTCCTCGTCATAAAGGGGAAAGACATTGGCCAGCACATTGATGCCCCGGCCCCGGTGGCTGGTGATGACGATATCCAGGTCGCGGAAATATTCGCCGTTGCGGATACTCTTGCCCACCGCCGTTTCGCGCTTGGGATCATTATAAAAAAGCTCCGCTAGGGTCTTGCCCAAGCAGGATTGCACACTGTCGTCGGTTTCCAGCATGTCCAGGCAGGCCTGATTGGTGCTGGTGATGCGCTCCTGCGTGTCCACCAGCAGATAGGGCATGGGCATCTCCTGAAACACGCCGCGTGACAGGCCGCGTTCAAATTTCAGCGCGCCCAGCGCCGCGTTCAGGGCCGTCTGGATGCCGGGCAGGTCTTTGTCCAGAGAGGGTCGGGCCGCCTTCAGCCGCCCCTCGGCCAGATCACGCAAGCCTTGCTCCACCGCCGTCAGCGGGCGCAGAAAAATAAAACGCACCGCCAACCCCAGACCGCATGCCGCAAATACGGCGGCCGCCACAGCCCCCACCAGCGCAGCGCCGCCCTGACCGCTGAAGGAACCCGCCGCCACGGCCCAGGCCAAAACCGCAGCAACCACAGCTACAAAAATGCAACTCGCCGAAAATTTTCGAAAAAGCCCATATTTTCTCCACGGTTCCCGGGCACGCGCAACTGAAACCTCTCATTTATACCAGCCTTAACGACGGATGGCAGATTTATTTTAGGCCTTCCGCAGCAAAAAAATGTTATAGATCTTGTCTAGATAGTGTAGTCATGAGACTGAAGCCCATGAAAAGATACATCCGATCTGGATAGCGGCCAGGAATTACGCCGTATTTTCGCGTATCGGGTCGCAATGCCACGCCATTGCTTCAATTAATACCTGTCATTGAGGAGCGTATTGAACCGGACAGCATTGTATACACAGATACATTCACGGCATGCAATCAATGCTGTCCGACTAAGGCCAACTAAAAAAGTCCAGAATCTCAGCAGGATGTGGTATGGAAATCTTGCGCAACTTCTTGCCACACAAGGAGGTTTTGGACTTGAGTCACCATAATGCTT
>APFI01000145.1 GCA_000403945.1 Desulfovibrio sp. Dsv1 | reverse complement strand
GAAATTCGATTGCACGATTTTCATGACCTTTTCTGGAATTATGAAATGACTTCTAGTTATGCCATTATGAAAAAACAGTTTATGTCACACGATGTAGACAAAATTATGACCTTACAAGAAGGGGCCCAAGCTCTTTGCCTTGACCCCAGAATGCTAAAAGAAGTAGCCTTTGCCTTAGGTGGCAGGCGCATTGGATACCGCTGGAGGTTTCGATGGGGCACAGTGTTTGGAGTATTTCAGCGATGCCGACGTTGAGACCGGACAAAGAAAATTGTTGGATGGCGAGTGTCATCGTGAACGGCAAACAGGTTGCCTGCAAGATGTTCCCGGCAGGGAAAACAGGCGGGGGCACCCGTTCTCGCTTGTAAGCCCGTGCCGGATTATGACGCTTCGTATAGCTGGTATGCAGGCGCAATGGCCCGGAGGCCGACACAAGGCCCGAAACGTCGGCGACAAGCTGCCGGTCGCCACCACGTTTTCATCTCTTGCGGGCGCGTCGCCCGTCGTATCGCGCCTGCGATCCACAGCTTCCCCGCTCAATGGCAGACACCGCCACGCGCCCACGGACAACATTTCTTCCGCTCCTCCCGGTGTGGGGAGAAGCGGAAAGCACACAAAACACAGACCCGTCAAGCCGCGCATGGCTCTTCCTTTTGTTTGGAACAGCATTGATGGGTTGGCGATCAGCCTGTTTGCCTTCCAGGAAATTTTGAAGCAGGAGGGTTTCCGCCAAGATCCGTATGAGGACGTGGAAATTTGTACCGGCAGATACGCCGTCGGTTTAGGAGACAAACGTACGTTTTTGCGATTTCCGGGCCCAGAGCAGATTACCTTTGGAAGACTGCGCTTTTTCAAGGATTCATTCAACCGAAAAGCGCGGTTTTCGCTGAGTCCGCGCCGCTTCCGCAGCGTGTGCCGTCGCATGCCTGCGGGCGGCGCTTTCCGCAGCCTCGCACTCGCGCAGCAGCAGCAACAGGCCCAGCGAGACCAGCAGACTCACGCCCAAAACCGCGTCAGCGGCGGCGTAGCTGCCGGTCAGGTCGTGGGACAGCCCCATGATGGGAAAACCCACGCTGCGCAGAATGATGAAAATGGAAATGAACTTGTAGGACGGCAGAAAATTGCCGCCGCCGAAGTAATAGGAGACCACGGTGGGCAGAATGGCCCACAGGCCGCCGATGCAGCCGCCGAAACTCAGCCCGAAGGCGGTCATGGTCCAGATGCTGGCGGGTAGAAAACCCAGGGTTAGGCTTGCCACGCTGCAAAGCATGACCAGGCGTGCGGCGAAAAGCGGGGTAAAGCGGTCGCAGACCCAGCCCCAAGCGTACTTGGCCAGGGCCGCCAGAAAGGCGGCGGCGCAGGCCAGCAGCATGGCCGGATAGGCATCCAGCCCCAGATCCGCGAAACGCGGCTTCATCTGGCTCATAACCGAAGACCCGGCCATGAGCGCCAGGCCGAAGGCCAGTCCCAGAAACCAGGCATGGGGCAAACGCAGCAAATGAAAAAAGGAGACGTCCGCCGCGAGCAGCAAGGAACGCCGTGGCTCGTGCCGCCGCCCGTCGGGATGCAGGCCCATGATCTGGGGCGTGTCCCGCACCAGAAACCAAGCCAGGGGGGCCAGGGCGCAGGTCGCCAAGCCCAGGGCCAGATAGGCCGTGCTCACGTCAAAATAGCGGATCAGCACCAGACTCACAAAGGGCAGGATCGCGCCTGAAAGCGAAGTGCCCGCGTTGGCCAGGCCGAAGGCCCGGCCCCGGTAGTGACAAAACCAGTTGCTGACCAGTGCGTTGCCCACCACGCCGCCGCAGAGCTGGGTGGAAATCCATGCCACCACGGAAAGCAGGGTGAACATCCGGATGTCCCCGGTCATGCCCATCAGCGCTATGGAGACGCCGCCAGCCAGCGCCCCCATGGCCGTGAGACGACGCAGGGAACAGCGGGCGGAAACAGCGGCGGCCAACGGCATGGCGAACTGCCCCATGAGCGAGGCTATGCCCATGCTAATGTTGATTCCCGCCCGACTCCATCCGTGAGTCGCGCACAGAGGCTCCATAAAAGCGTTCATGCAGTAGAGCACGCTGCCTTGGAGCATAAAATTGCCGCCCAGCGCGAGCAGGCTGATCTTCCATCCGTAAAACACTGTTTTCCCCCGTGCCGCGAACGGCGAAGCGGATCACTGCCGCGGGATCGGCGTCTCAACACTCCCCATAAACAGGTTCATGCACCAGCACGCCGGTGACGCTGATGCCGGAACACTTTACCGCGTTCTATCTTGTCCGGCAGAGGCATGCTTTTTGCTATCTTACCGCTGATCGCCAAAATCGCAACAGCGGAAAGCGCTGCGGGAAATCCCTATGTTCGGCAAGCAGCAAGACCCCAGCAGAACGGAAGAAGCCACTCCGAAACGTAAAGAAAAACAGCGTAAGGAGGGCAACGTCCCCAAATCCCAGGAACTGGGCAAAGCCGTGAGCCTCACGGGCGGACTCATCGCACTCCATCTCTGGCTGGGCCCCATGTCCGAGGGCATCAAAAACCTTTTCCGGCGCTTTTTGAGCCATTCCTGGGAGTTCGACCCCAATCCCCAGAATGTTTACAGCCTGGGCATTGAGCTGACGCTGGAACTGTGCGTGCTCATCCTGCCAATCCTGCTTTTTCTGGGTTTTCTGGCCTTTCTGGCCCAGCGCCTCCAGGTGGGCAAGCTCTGGACCACCAAGGTTTTCAGATTCAAATGGCAACGCTTCAACATCCTCAAGGGTCTGAAACAGATGATGTTTTCGCCTCAGACGGCCCTGCGCACCATCAAAAGCCTGCTCTTTTCCATCATTCTTTCTCTGATCCCCGGATATCTCATCTATGAGGAATATCAGAATTTTCTGCCCATGTACTACGCCACGCCCGAAGGCGTGGCCGCCTACATGCTTCAGATAGGCCTCAAGCTGGCCTACTATGCCCTGCTGCCCATTCTGGCCATTGCGGCTTTTGACGTCTGGCAGTCGCGCTATGCCTACAAGGAAGGCATGAAGATGACCAAGAACGAAGTGAAGGACGAGCGTAAACAGGCCGAGGGCGATCCGGTCATCAAGGGCAAGCAGAAACAGAAAATGATGGAAGTGGTCATGAAGCGCATGATGCAGGACGTGCCCAAGGCCGACGTGGTGGTGACCAACCCCACCCATATCGCCGTGGCCCTGCGCTACAACGCGCAGGAAGCCTCGGCCCCGGTGGTGCTGGCCAAGGGCGCGGATCACCTGGCCGAAAAAATCAAGGCCGTGGCCCGCGAACACAACGTGCCCATCCGCGAAAACGTGCCCTTGGCACGCGCTTTGTATAAGGCTGTGGACGTGGGCGACATGATTCCTGAAGAACTGTATAAGGCCGTGGCCACATTGCTGGCCAGCATCTGGAAGCTCAGGCCCAAGGCACGGCAGAGTTAGACTTTTCTTCTTCGGGCGGCCCCGCTCGCAACACAGAATGAGGTGTCAGAAAAATGGCGACAACCGGACTTCCGCAAATGGACTACAGCCGTTTCTCCAAACACGGCGAAATTATGCTGGCAGCGGGCGTGGTGGTGATCCTCTTCGTCATGCTGGTGCCTCTGCCCACCTTTTTTCTGGACATCATGCTCTGCGTGAGCATTTCCATCTCCCTGCTGGTGCTGGTCACCACCATGTTCATGACCTCGCCCCTGGAATTCACCATCTTTCCCTCCCTGCTGCTGGTGACCACACTGCTGCGCCTGGCCCTGAACGTGGCTTCGACCCGCCTGATCCTGCTCAACGGCGACATGGGCGCCGAAGCCGCGGGCAGCGTGATCCGCTCGTTCGGCGAGTTTGTGGTGGGCGGCAGCTACGTGGTGGGCGGCGTCATCTTCATGATCATGTTCATTCTGAACAAGAGCGTCATCACTGCGGGCACCACGCGCATCGCCGAAGTGGCCGCGCGCTTCACCCTGGACGCCATGCCCGGCAAGCAGATGGCCATTGAGGCCGACCTCAACGCCGGACTCATCGACGAGGAAGAAGCCAACGAGCGCCGCCATGCCCTGCGCAAGGAGGCTGACTTCTACGGCGCCATGGACGGTGCGTGCAAGTTCGTCTCCGGCGACGTGAACGCCGGCATGATGATCACCATGGTCAACCTGATCGGTGGCATCATCATCGGCGTTGTCCAGAAAGACATGGGCTGGAACACCGCCCTGACCACCTATTCCCTGCTGACCATCGGCGACGGTCTGGTATCCACCATTCCGTCCATCATCGTCTCCACGGGCACGGGCCTGCTGGTATCGCGCGCGGCCTCGGAAGCCAAGATGGGCGAAGAATTCCTGGCCCAGCTCACCTTCAACAGCCACGCACTGAAGATGGTCTCCGCCGTGCTGTTGGTCTTCGCCCTGGTGCCCGGCCTGCCCGCCATTCCTTTCCTGATGCTCTCCATCCTGCTCTTCCTGGTGTCGCGCCTGAGCGCCAAGAACGAGGAAGAGGACGAAAAGGGCGGCAAGAAGAACGCCAAGGGCAAAAACGCGGGCAAGTCCCCGGCCACGGCGGACACCCCCGAGGAGGTGCAGGCCCTGCTGCCCCTGGACACCTTGGAACTGGAAGTGGGCTACGGCCTGATCCCCCTGGTGGACGAGGAACAGAGCGGCAACCTGCTGGCGCGCATCCGCTCCATCCGGCGGCAGTTCGCCCTGGACATGGGCGTGGTCATCCCCTCCCTGCACCTGCGTGACAACCTGCAACTGAAGCCCGGCCAGTATTCCCTGCTAATCAAGGGCAATCAGGTGGCCTCGGCGGAAATTCTGGTGGACCACTTCCTGGCCATGGATCCCGGCAATGTGACCACCAAAATCAATGGCATTGAAACCCGCGAGCCCGCCTTCAATCTGCCAGCCCTCTGGATTCCGGACAGCCAGCGCGAGGAAGCCATGCTGGCCGGTTACACGGTGGTGGACCCGGCCACAGTCATTGCCACCCATTTGACGGAAGTGTTCAAACGTCATCTGGCCGACTTCCTGGACCGTCAGGCCGTCCAAGGCCTGCTGGACACTGTGGCCAAACATTCACCCAAGGCTGTGGAGGATCTGGTGCCCGGCACCGTTTCGCTGGGCGGCGTGCAGAAGGTACTGCAGCTTCTGGTGCGCGAAAACGTCAGCATCCGCGACATGCTGACCATTGTGGAAACTTTGGGAGACTTTGGCGGCAGTGTCAAAAATCCGGACATGCTGGCCGAATACGTGCGCGAAAAACTCTCCCGCTCCATTGTGCGGCCCTATCTGGACAGTCAGGGCGTGCTGCCCGTGCTGACCCTCAACGGCAACGCCGAACGCATGGTGCAGGAGGGCATTCGCCAGACCGACAACGGCGCCACCTTTCTCTCTCTCAATCCGGCGGCGGCCCAGCGCCTGATGCAGAACATCAGCTCCGCCGTGGAAAACGCCGTGAACACCGACGGCCAGCCCGTGATTCTGGCCAGCCCCATAGTGCGGCCGCATCTGGCGCAGCTGATCACCCGCTTCCTGCCCACAGTACCCGTGATTTCCCAAGCGGAAATTCCCTCGGACATCCGTCTCCAGGCTGTGGGCACGGTAAGCGCGGAATAAATTGCGCTTATGCCTTTAAGGATGCAGGCGCTTTTGCGTATCTGGCTGCGATCCCGCGCCATTGCCCGAGGTGTGAAAAGGCGTTTTCTGCCAAGTGGCGGTGACCGGCATCAGTCATCAGCCGCCCAAAATCCGGTTCATTGATCAATATTTCAAGCGGTTTTTCCCATATCCATTCATCTCGCCGACGAATGAAGCGCCGGCGTGCTGTTCCCCATTTTCCATATTCAGGAGGCAAATCGCGCTGCGGCGCTCCTGTCCGCAATATCCGGGAAACGGCGTTGATAACCAAACGAGTATATCTATGCCACCCCGCTGTCCGGTCTGCCCAAGCGGCATCAGATATATCGTGCCGCCATTGTGCGTTTTTCATGAGAACACCCTCGCTATATGGCGTCCTCTTGCAACATAAGACTCGTGTAAACACTACCCAGGGTCAGGACTCATTAATCAAGATAAAAGATAACGGCAACAGCAAGACAGATGGCTGAGAAAAAGGTATGGGCACAGCGGTCATCCCGAGTCGCGATACGCCGCCAGTCTTTCAGTTTGCCGAATGCATTTTCAATAGGATGCCACCGCTTGTACAGCGTCTTATCAAAGGAAAATACTCCGTTTCTGGTTCTTCGGGGGGATGCGGACTGTCATCCCCTGGCTCTCGGAGATCCCCGCAGCCAACTCGCGTCATAACCTCCGTCTGCCAGAAACATACAGGTATCGGGAATAAGGCGCTGGAGAATGGCCGCACCCCTGTAATCGCTGACCTGCCCTTCAGTCAGCAAAAGCGGGACAGGACGCCCATGCCCGTCACAAACAATATGGAGTCTGGAATTCATGCCTCCTTTTGTTCGTCCTGCAAGACGTGAAGAATCTCCTTTTCGAGCAGGCTTGCCACCGTGGGGTAAGCCTTGTGATGGGTGGATCATCAGGGACCCATCAAAAGGTGTTTTATTTGCCAACGCAATGAAAGTCTTATTGAAAACACCGCGC
>APFI01000144.1 GCA_000403945.1 Desulfovibrio sp. Dsv1 | reverse complement strand
ATGCCGAGTCGCGATACGCCGCCAGTCTTTCAGTCTGCCGAATGCATTTTCAATAGGATGCCGCCGCTTGTACAGCGTCTTATCAAAGGAAAATACTCCGTTTCCGGTTCTTCGGGGGGATGCGGACTGTCATCCCCCTGGCTCTCGGAGATTCCCGCAGCCAACTCGCGTCATAACCTCCGTCTGCCAGAAGCGTACGGGTATCGGGAATAAGGCGCTGGAGAATGGCCGCACCCCTGTAGCCGCTGACCTGCCCTTCAGTCAGCAAAAGCGGGACAGGACGCCCATGCCCGGTCACAAACAATATGGAGTCTGGAATTCAGACATCCTTTTGTTCGTCCTGCAAGACGTGGAGAATCTCCTTTTCGAGCAGGCTTGCCGCCGTGTGGTGAGCCTTGAGATGGATGGAGTCGATCATCAGGGATCCATCAAAAGGTGTTTTATTTGCCAAAGCAATGAAAGTCTTATTGAAAACACCGAGTCTGCTCCACCTGACAAGGCGATTGTACAGGGTTTTGTGGGGGCCGTACTCGTCAGGAGCATCTTTCCACTGAAGTCCGTGCCTGATGACGCGGATAATGCCGCTGACGACACGCCTGTCATCCACACGGGGAGCACCGTGAGAACGGGGAAAGAACGGTTTGATACGCTCCAACTGACTTTCGGAAAGATAAAACAGCGTACGCATGGGACACCTCCGTGCCTCCTGCATCCCCTGTTTTCCTTCCCTTGAAAATAACGAGGCCTGACCCTAGTCATGACCCTAATTAAAATTAGGGGCTGACCTGGATAGAGTAGTCACGAGACTGAAATCATGAAAAGATGTATCCAATCCGGACAGCGACCAGGAATGACGCCGCATTTTTTGCGTATCGGGTCGCAATGCCGTGCCATCGCTTCAAATGGGGGAATGATCGCTTCCATTCCCCGTCTTTCGGCCTGGACGAGAATCCCGTCCGTGTCGCGGCCCCTGTCTGCCAAAAGTCTTTCCGCCGCAAATCCGTCAATCAGAGCGAGTGCTCGAGTACAATCCGCTGTCGCGCCCTGTGTGACAAAAGCCCTGACCGGCATGCCATGCGCATCCGCGGCCAGATGCGATTTCGTGTTGAGCCCCCCTTGCGTGGCTCATGTCCCGATAGCCTCCTCTCGCGGCCGCCGCCTGTGGGTGAACCCCGCATCGATCATCAGCCATAATGACCGGCGCGAGGTCCGACTCGTCAATCGGAATTTCAGGCGGCCGCTCCCGCACGCCATGATCGCGCCAACGGGTGAAGCGTCGGCGGGTGTCGTTCCCGCGCCAGAGGCGGGGAGTGGAGCCCGCCACGGAGCGCCTGTGCGCATACTCCGGAAGACCGCATTGACAAAACCGCCGGTTGTCGCGAGCTTCTTCGCCCCATCCCAGCTTCCTTCACGGCCGGGCAAACGGGGCTCGGGTTTTTCCCGAATTGAATCAGAAAGATCGCGCCGCCTGTGGACCGCGATGGGCATGTGTTCCTCGCTTGCGGTTAAAGATAAGCGAACCATGCCACAAAATAAAACTCCACACAGGCTCGTGACTACACTACCTAGGCGAGACGCGTTTGGGCCTACGCAACTCCTTTCGCGCACCGTCCCGCAAAGGGGCTAGGTGCAAGCCGCGCAAAACAGACAAAAAGCTCCCCGCCATGAGCATGGGGGGGCTTTTTGCCATGCATGTTTTCCGAAAAAATTGTCGGCAGCGCCCGCGCGGGGAGCTATTTCCACAAATTTCCGTATTTAGTCGCTATGCCGTCGGTGCGCTCCACCAGCTTGTCCACCAAGGCGTCCAGATCGTCGTAATTGACCGTGCCCACTTCCCTAGCCAGCAGGTAGCCGAGATAGCCCTTGCCCTGACTGAACACCCAGCACACGCCGTACACCGAACCCACGCCGGGACGGCCCGGAAATTCTGGAGAGGTGCTCACCAGCAACCGCAGCTTGGGCATATCCTTTTCATCCTCGTCATTGAGCGTGAACAGATTGCTCTGGTTAAAGCGTTCCTTGAGTCTGGTACCCAGGCGCGCGCCGATGCTGTCCGTGCCTTCAAGCTGCACGCTGACCACGGAAACGCGGTCCGCGTCTTTTTCCGGTTTGTCCTGTACGGGTTTGCCCGCCTGCGGCGCGGCGGCGGTGGCGGACATGGAATTGCCCGACAGGGCCAGAAAGCAGACGACAACCAGAATGTGGAAAATGTTTTTCATGTATTTTTTTCCTCAAAGAAACAAGATATGGTCAGCCCACTGTGCCGGAAAGCCCGGAGCCAATACGGCGGAGCGCGTCTGTCTGGGAGGAGGCTACACAATCTTTAGAAAAAGGCCAAGGGGTGGAGAGGGCCTGCCGTATCTGACTGTCCTCAT
>APFI01000143.1 GCA_000403945.1 Desulfovibrio sp. Dsv1 | reverse complement strand
GATAAAACAGCGTACGCATGGGACACCTCCGTGCCTCCTGCATCCCCTGTTTTCCTTCCCTTTTAGAAATTATGATGAATGTAACGTCAAATTACGGCGAAAAAATGTTGCATCAGACCTTCCCTGTGCCGGATGTCGGGGGAATGGCGGGGAAAGAAGCGAGAGCGTGATCAGATTTCGCTTTTGGGCGTGCGCGTCAGCAGGACGTCCAGAGCGCTGACGGCCTCTCCGCCGTCCAAGCCTTGACGCCCGGCCAGCTGAGGCAGATTGTCCACCGCGTCGCAGGACCGCACATAGACCGGCTCCAGATCTTGAGGAAAGTAATCCCCGTGCCGGGCCAGCAGTCGGAGGGCCGGGATGTCCGGGCTGGTCAGTTCCGGCATCACGCAGGCTTCTTCAGCTCCGGCGGGGCCTGAGCCCGTCCGGGGGGGCGTGAAAAACGCGGCGTTGCGGATCAGTCCACTGCCGCAAACGTGACCCGGCCGCCCGGCGATGCGGCGCAAAGCCTCATCAGGCGGGCAGAGTTCCACAGCTTCCAGCGGCTGGGCCGGAATCTGCGGGCCGTAGGCGACAAAGGGCTGGCAGTGGACCTGATTGCGGCGGGCATGGATCAGCACCCAGAGCGGCGCGCCGTAGAGCAGGCCGCGACGGAGCACCGCACTGGTGGCTAGGGCCTGCATATAGTCCAGCCCGGCCAGCCGGGCGCCGCCCGTGCGGCGCAGGGCCGCCGCCGTGGTCAGCACCAGACGGATGCCGGTGAACGAGCCGGGGCCGCGTACGCAGGCGATACGCCGGAAATCCGCCAAACGCATCTCCAGCGAGGCGCAGATATCCCGCAGGGCCGGAGTCAGAATTTCCGTGGCTCGCTCGGCCCGGTGCCACTCCTGAGCGCAGAGCAGACGTTCATTGTCCGTGACCGCGATCTGCAATACCCCCTCGGCGGCGTTAAGAATAAGCTCCAGACCTGTGGAATGCGCGTTCATATGCCCTCCCCGCGCGGTTCAGCTCTTGAGCAACCGCCAGACGTCGTTGAACGTGGCCAGCAGCATCAGGCCGATAAGCAGAGCCAGACCCACGCGCATGGCGTATTCCTGCACTTTGCGGTTTACGGGCCGCCGGAAGAGAATTTCCAGCAAACAGAAGACCATCTGCCCGCCGTCCAGAATGGGGATGGGCAGCAGGTTCAGAATGCCCAAGTTGACGCTGATCAGCGCCGCAAGCGCCAGCAGGCCCGCCATGCCCTGGTGGGCCTGTTCGCCCACCATCTGGGCAATCATGATCGGGCCGCCCACCTGATCCAGAGGCACTACCCGCTCGGCCAGTTTGACGAAACTCTGCCAAGTCAGGGAGACCATTCGCCAAGTCTGGTCCGCGCCCGCCGAGGCCGCGTCCCAGAAGCTTTTCTGATGGGTTGCCACACTGCCCGCCGCCCGTACGCCGATGAGCCAGGCCGTCTCGTTCTCGCCGAAAATGGTTTTGCGCGTGGCGCGTTCCGCCGTCAGCTCCAGAGCCAGCCTATCGTATTTTGCCATCCAGACTTGGCCGCGCTGTCCTCCAGCGTCGGAAGGGGGCTGCGTGGCATCGCCAAGGCCGACACGCTCCACTTCCAGGTGCATGGGTTTGCCGTTGCTGCGGGCGATGGCGTCGGACATGGCTTCCCAGCTTCCCACAGTCTGGCCGTCAACGCTCAGGATGCGATCGCCGGGCCGCAGACCGGCCTTGGCCGCCGGGCTGTTTTCAGTCACCGCGCCCACTTGGGGCAGCAGAACCGGCGTGCCCCAGCCGAAGGCCAGACCCCAGCAGAGCAGCCATGCCAGCACGATATTGGCCGTGGGGCCGGCGGCCATCACCAGCAGGCGCTGCCAAGCCGGACGCAGGGCGAAGCTTTCCTCTTTGCTGAAGTCCTCGGGAATGTCGGCCCCGTCGCTTTCGCCCACCAAGGCCACATAGCCGCCCAGCGGCACCAGAGACAGTGCATATTCGGTCTTGCCCCGCTTGCATCTGAGGATTTTGGGACCGAAGCCCAGAGAAAAGGTGGACACTCCCATGCCCAGAGCGCGGGCCACGGCAAAGTGTCCCAGCTCGTGGAAAAAGATCAGGCCGCCCAAGACAATGATTACGGCAATAATGGTCGTCAGCATTCATGTTCTCCGATCAGCCGCGGGCCAGTTCACGGACCAGCGCGCGGATGTGATGGTCGAGGCGCTCGATGCGCTCCACCAAGATATGTACTTCACGTTCAAGAGCAAGGGGATCATCCGTGTCCGCCGGTGTGGTCAGGGGCGGGCAGAGGGGACTGCGCCCCGGCGCGGTGGCCTCATGGGCCTCCAGAGCCGCGCCGATGAGTCGGGGAATGTCCGCAAACGCGCAATGCCCTCGCAGGAAAAGTTCCACAGCGGTTTCGTTTGCCGCGTTCATCACCACGCACAGCCCGCCCCGTCGGGCCAGAGCCGTGCGGGCCAAGTCGAGGCAGGGAAAGGCCTCCAGATCGGGCTCATGGAAGGAAAGCGGCCCGGCGGCCACCAGATCCAGCGGGGGCACGCCCACGGGTGCGCAGTGTGGCCAGAGCAGACAGTGGGCGATGGACATGCGCATATCCGCCGTGCCCATCTGGGCCAGCAGTGAGCCGTCGGCCAGCTCCACCATGGAATGGACCACGGACTGGGGATGCACCAGCACGCGGATGCGTTCACTGGGCACGCCGTAAAGCTGGAAGGCCTCGGCCACCTCCAAGCCTTTGTTCATTAACGTGGCGGAATCAATGCTGATTTTCGCGCCCATGCTCCAGTTGGGATGCATGAGGGCCTGCTCCACAGTGACCTGACGCAGTTCTGCCGCGTTTTTGCCGCGAAAGGGACCGCCGGATGCGGTGAGCACCAGGGCGGCGACTTCCTGGCCGCGTCCGGCCAAGCATTGGAAAATGGCGTTGTGTTCAGAATCCACAGGCAGGATAACCGCGCCGGTGCGGGCGCAGATGTCGCGCGCCAGACCACCGGCCAGCACCAGGGATTCCTTGTTGGCCAGACAGACGACCTTGCCGGAGAGCACCGCAGCCAGAGTGCCTGCCAGCCCCGCCGCGCCCACCTGCGCTGAAAGTACGGTGGAGGCTTCGGGCAGGGCCGCCAGTTGTGTGTAGCCCTCCCGCCCCGTCAAAATGCGCGGCCGGTATCCGGTGGGCAGCAGGGCCGCCAGCCCGGCGGCGGCCGCCTCGTCCAGAACGGCCAGAAAGGGGGGGCGGTGGCGCTCGGCCTGCGTCGCCAAGTGCGTCACATTGCGGGCGCAGGCCAGACCCAGCACGCGAAAAAAGTCCGGTCGGGCCTCCACCACAGCCAGAGCGTTACACCCGATGGAGCCGGTGGCACCCAGAATGACCAGACCGCGCGGCGTTTCATGCCGCCAACGCTCGGAGGGCGGCCCCGAAATGTAGTCGATCGCCGGGCCGCCTCGGCCCGGCCAGTGTTCTGCCATTGTATTTTTCTGTTTCCGTGAACTCGCCGTGGAGAAAGAACCCGCACGACGATGATGGATTTTGTTCCCTGAACCGCAGCGGATGCCTGACGCAGTTCAGGGGGCAAAAAGCGCCTTGCGCGGGTTCTTTCTCAGAAGAAGAAGAACCATTGGTCAACAACCGCCACCATGGGCATGGCGAACAGCAGACTGTCCGCGCGGTCCAGAATGCCGCCGTGCCCAGGCAGGAGGGATCCGGAATCCTTGACGTGGACCGAGCGCTTCAGCGCGGATTCGAACAGGTCGCCCACTTGGGCGAAGGCATTGATCGCCACGCCCAGCAGGGCAAAGGAGAACCAGCTCATCTTGCCGTAAATCTCGCCGTACACGGCGCAGAAGATCACGCATGCCACTAGGCTGCCCACAGCGCCTTCGGAGCTCTTGTTTGGGCTCACGCGCGGCCAGAGTTTGTGATGCCCGAAGCGGGTGCCCACGAAATAGGCGGCGGTGTCGGACACAGCCACGGCGGCGAGCACGAAGGCCAGCTTGACTGTGGAGAGATAGGTGGCCGGCAGCAGCAGCAGGGGGATGTAGGCCAGTCCGGCCATGAAAATACCGCTGTCGGAGAAGGGGGTTTCCTCTTCCACCACGTTCCAGCGAAACAGAAAGGTCATGGCCGCCAGCACAAAGCCCGCGCCCAGACAGACCAGAGCGTCCTGCGGACGGTTCAGCCAAGTCAGGCAGAGCATGCCCCAGCCCAAGGCAATGGCGCAGATCCGGCTGGGGATGCGTTCTGTGGAGCCCCAGAACAGCGAATAGAATTCCCAGAGGCCCAGAGCCGCAACCAGCAGGATGACGAAGAGCAGGGGCCAGCCCCGCAGCCAGAGCACGAACAGCACGAGGGCAGCCAAGGCCAGACCGGTAATGATGCGGCGGATGTCGGCGGCATGGTCAACGGACATCGATTTGCTCCTGTGTTTTGCCGAAGCGGCGCGAGCGCCCGGCATAGACGGCCAGTGCTTCGCGCAACTGGTCCGCCCCGAAGTCGGGCCAGGGCACGGGCGTGAAATACAGCTCGCTGTAAGCGCACTGGTAGAGCAGATAATTGCTCAGGCGCTGTTCGCCGCTGGTGCGGATAAGCAGATCCGGGTCGGGCTGTCCGGCGGTATAGAGGCTTTCTGCTAGGCTTTCTTCGGTGACGTCTTCGGGCCGCGCGTTTTCACGCAGAAAGGCCCGCACGGCGCGCACCAGTTCGGCGCGGCCGCCGTAATTGAGGGCCAAGTTCAGGGTCATCTCCCGCCCGGCTTCCGTCCGGCGCATGGCGTGGCGCAGGGCTGTGCTCTGGGGCAGGGGCAGGCCGTCCAGATCTCCCAGGACCTTGAGGGCGATGCCTTTTTCTTCCATCAGCGGCACCTCGCGGCGCAGAAATTCCAGCAGCAGACTGAACAGGGTGCTGATTTCTGCCTTGGGCCTTTTCCAGTTTTCACTGGAAAAGGCGTAGAGAGTCAGATGGCGGATGCCCAGTTCCCGGCATTCCGTGACCACATTGCGCACGGTTTCGGCCCCGGCGCGGTGTCCGGCCGAGCGCGGCAGGCCGCGCGCCTGGGCCCAGCGGCCGTTGCCGTCCATGATGATGGCGATGTGCGCGGGCAGATTGGCCGGGATGTCTTGAGCTTGAATCATTGAAGAATGCCTATACGGACTGGTTCAACAAGCAGTAAAAAAACGAACATCCCACACCGGCAACAGGGGACGTTTTTTCGTTGGCAAGGAAATCAAGCCTGGGCCGACAAGAATGGACTCGTTTCGTCCATGACTGGAGGCCCGAGCGAAGATTGACGCTGCCGACGGGAAAAATCCCACTGTTGCCTAGATGTCCATGATTTCCTTTTCCTTGCCCGCGCATTTCTTGTCCGCCTCGCCCACGAACCTGTCCGTGAGTTTCTGGACGTCATCCACAGCCTTTTTCAGCTCGTCCTCGGTAATTTTCTTGTCCTTTTCCATTTTTTTCAGGCCGTCGTTGGCGTCGCGGCGAACATTGCGCACGGCCACCTTGGCATCCTCGCTGTACTTGCGGGCCACTTTGACGAGAGCCTTGCGGCGTTCCTCGGTAAGCGGCGGAATGACGATGCGGATGACCTTGCCGTCGTTGACCGGGGTCAGGCCCAGATCGGACTTGAGAATGGCCTTTTCCACCACCGCGATGCCGCCCTTGTTCCAGGGCTGGATGGTCAGGGTGCGGCTGTCGGGCACGGCCACCGAAGCCATCTGGCTGATGGGCGTGGGCGTGCCGTAGTAGTCGGCCTTGATGCCGTCCACCAAGACGGTGGAAGCGCGGCCGGTGCGCAGTTTGGCGAAGTCGCGGTCCAGCGCGGCTAGGGCCTTTTCCATGCGGTCCTCAGCGTCCAGAAGGGTGCTGTCGATATCCATCAATCCTTACTCCTTGGGTGGATGAAAAACTCGGGGACGCCAGGGAAACGGCCGTTCGGGCCGTTGCGGGCGGCGGGCGCGTTCCCTCAATTTCCCTGCACGATGGTGCCCACGGCCTCGCCCAGCACGGCCCGGCGGATATCCCCGCCGAACATGCGGCAGACGATGATGGGCAAATTGTTGTCGCGTACCAGGGCAAAAGCCGTGGCATCCATGACGCCCAGACGGCGCGCGAGCGTCTCGTCGTAGCTGATGCTGTTGAATTTCACGGCGTCGCGGTGCTTGGCCGGGTCTTTGTCATAAATGCCGTCCACCTTGGTGCCCTTGATGATGGCGTCGCACTTCAGTTCCATGCCGCGCAGGGCCGCCGTGGTGTCGGTGGTGAAATAGGGATTACCCGTGCCTGCGGCGCAGATCACCACTCGGCCTTTTTCCAAGTGGCGCAGGGCGCGGCGGCGGATGAAGGGCTCACAGACTTCCTGCATGGTTATGGCCGAGAGCACCCGCGTGGGATAGCCCTGCTTTTCCAGCATATCCTGGACGGCCAAGGCGTTGAGCACCGTGGCCAGCATGCCCATGTAGTCCGCCGAGGAACGTTCCATGCCTTTGGCCGAGCCGGAAAGCCCGCGAAAGATATTGCCTCCGCCTATGACCAGGGTCATCTCCACGCCCATGTCGAGCACAGTGCCGATTTCGCCGCAGATGGCGGCCACGGTTTCAGGGTCAACGACGTCCGGCCGCTGGGTCTGGATTACGCGCTTACCGCCATGTTTCTGGCTCTGCTGGTACCCCAGTGCGTGAGCCTCCTGCATGTGCTGGTGGCCCTGTTCACCACGGTCCTGTCCATCGCGCTGAAGGCCGCGGGCATGAGCCAGTGGAATGTGGCCGTGGCCACCGTTCTGGGCGCGAGCCTGGGTGCGCTGCTGCTCTACGCCCGGCGCGACCCCGGCCTGAACGCGCCCGGCGGTAGGCCGGGCAATGGCGAGATACGTCCCGCGCAACCCGCAACATCGGAGGTCCGGCCATGAATCCGGGAATGACCGCATGGATCGACGCCCACAGCGCGCTGCTGTTCTGTGTTCTGGGCAGCGTGCTGGTGACCCAGCTGCCCAAGGTGCTGCCCGTGACCTTTCTCAAGGGCGACTGTCTGCCCCCGCTGCTGCGTCACTGGCTCTCCTTTGTGCCGGTGGCGGTCATGGCCGCCCTAGTGGGACCGGACGCGCTCTTCTACGAAGGGCGCTTCAACATCGGCACGTCCAATCTCTTTCTGATGGTTTCCCTGCCCGCCCTGCTGGTGGCATGGTGGGGCAAAAACTACTTCGTGACCATTACCTTCAGCATCGGCTTGGTGATCCTAGCCCGCTGGCTGGGCTGGTACTGATGGGCACGGATCTCCACCCGGCAGGGACTCCGCCCCCGGCCCTGCGCGGCCGCCGCCGGACCGAATCTCCTCTGCCGCCGCCGCGCCGCAGCGGCCGCCTGCTGCTGCGCCTCGCGCCGGAGCATGTGGCCCTGTTCCGCTTTCTGCTGGAGGCCTACGACAATTGCGCCTATTTCACCGTGCTGGAACGCCGTCCGGCCCTGCTCAAGCTGGTCTTTTCACCCCAGTGGGATCCCGCCGTGCGCCGCGCCTTGGCGGAAATGTCCCAAAGCCTGCCCTTCAGCCTGGAGGACTGGCCCCTGCCCGGATTTCCCCCGACTCCACCGGATCCGCCGACACGGCGGCACGGCCCTGACAGGGTAAAAAGGCTTTGAGCCGGACGCGTTTTCTGCTATGGCTTGTCCGTTACAGGACGGCACGGCGCGGTCCCGTACCCGTTCCGGCGGCAGGCATATCCTTTCAGCGGCTTTTACCAAGGCGGAGCCATGCCCTCACTCAAGTACAAGCGCGTGCTGCTCAAACTGAGCGGCGAAGCCCTGGCGGGCGAGCAGAAAACCGGCATTGACCCTGAAACCGTGGCCGCCATCTGCGGCGAAATCGGCACTGTGCTCGACATGGGCGTG
>APFI01000142.1 GCA_000403945.1 Desulfovibrio sp. Dsv1 | reverse complement strand
GGCGAGCGCGGGTGCAGCGGCGGCAGGCCCGGACACGTTGCGCCGCGCGTTGGGTTCTTTTGTAACGCTTACCCTGGACGGTCGCTTGCGCGGTTGCATCGGAACCATTGTGGGCCGCGAACCGCTCTTTCTGAATGTGTGGCGCATGGCCCGCGCCGCCGCTTTTGAAGACCCGCGTTTCCCGCCGCTGACCGTGCGTGAATGGCCCGAAACCGCTTCCCATATTTCCGTGCTGGACGAACTGACTCCCTGCCCGGACCCGCAAGCCATTGAAGTGGGACGGCACGGTCTTGCTCTGCAATACATGGGACGCAGCGGTGTTTTTCTGCCACAGGTGCCCGTGGAACAGGGCTGGGATCGCGCGACCTACCTGGAACAGCTCTGCGCCAAGGCGGGCCTGCCCGGCGGCAACTGGCGCGCGCCCGGCGTGCGGCTGTTCTGGTATGAAGCGCTGGTGTTTTGAGGGCGGAGACGTCCGTATGCGTCCGCTCTCATCCGGGCATGTCCACACCTTGTCATACGCCCGCTCCGGGCGTATGCTGCCTCCATTCTCAGGGCGGGGTGCAAGTCCCCACCGGCGGGGTGATATTGAGGCGGCCGTCGGCGTGACAACCGGCGTTTCCGCCGCCGACCGTGTGACGACGGTTCTGGCGGCCGTCAGGCCGGAGCCCGCCCCGAGGATCTGCGCCGTCCGGGCCATGTCTTTCCGTTGCGGGCCCGCCCCGGCGGTGTACTGGAGCGGCGGGGACACACCGAAACCACAGTGGATCTCATGGCTCTGGCCGGTCTTGCTCCCTGCGGCGTCCTTTGCGAACTGACCAATGAGGACGGCAGCATGGCCCGCCTGCCGGAAGTGGCTTTGCCCGCGCGCACAGCATGCCGTTGCTCAGTGTGGAAGATATCGCGGCCTGGCGGCGGACGACCGGAGAAGAAAAAACACAACAGGCCAAGTCAGGTGATCTGAAGTCGCCGCGTCAGCTGAAAACGCCTTGTCAATGCGGGAGGGCGGCCGTTCAGCCGCCCTCTTGGTCGCGCCGCAACGGCACGAAAATGATCTGCGCGTGGCTGGACGTGAAGTCCGCCAAGCCTCATTTTATTTTGGTAAAGCCTTGGCTTTCTAAGTGATCGTACAGTTTTTTATGCGTCCAATGGCTGATGGTACCGTCGGCGCATATCTCCTTGAGGTATTCACGTACTTTCTGATGCTCCAGATACAGAGACGCGACATAATTGATTTCATGATCCTGACTGCAATTAAAGAACGCGTGATCGCTGGGCATGGCGCACCTCCCACTTTTCTATAAAGATTTACCTAAAAAAGTGTTTTGTCAATATAGAATGGAATAAATTTCGACTAATGACGTCTATTCGTCACAAAAAGTCCGTATAAGCGGCCATGAAAACAGTCTTCGGCAAAATTCTGTCAGTTTCCGGGATTCAGCCGTTGGGCCAGACGCGTATAGCGCCTGCGGGTTTTGTTGTTCTTGACGGCCATGTGCAGAGCGCGGGATTCGCCCACCAGCACCACCAGCTTTTTGCCGCGCGTCACGCCCGTGTAAATCAGGTTGCGCTGCAAGAGCACGTAATGCTGCATCATGATGGGAATGACTACGGCCGGGTATTCCGAACCCTGTGATTTGTGAATGGAAATGGCATAAGCCGGGACCAGTTCGTCCAGCTCGTCAAAATCATAGAAGACCACGCGTTCGTCAAAATTGACGCTCAGCGTGCGCTCTTTTGGGTCCAGAAAGACGATACGGCCCATGTCGCCGTTGAAGACGTCCTTCTCGTAATTGTTGCGCACCTGCATGACCTTGTCGTGCAGGCGGAAGGCCCGGTCGCCGCGCCGCACCTCCAGACCGTTGGGGTTCAGGGCTTCCTGCAGGCGCGCGTTCATCTGCCCCGCGCCCACAACCCCTTTGTGCATGGGCGTGAGCACCTGAATGTCGTCCACCGGGTCCATGCCAAAACGGCGCGGAATATGTTTCTTCACCAGATCCACCATCAGGTCCGCCGCTTTTTCCGGGTTGTTCTGGTGGATGAAGTAAAAGTCCGAGAGCCGCTCCCTGCTGGATTCCAGGCTCGGCATCTCGCCGTGGTTGATGAGGTGCGCGTTGCAGATGATTTCACTTTCAGTGGACTGGCGGAAAATTTCGGTCAGCTCCACCACCGGCACTACACCCGAGGCGATGATATCCGCCAGCACGTTGCCCGGCCCCACCGAAGGCAACTGACAAACGTCGCCCACCAGCACCAGTGTCGCGCCCAAAGGAACGGCCTTGAGCAAGTGGTAGAAGAGCAGTGTGTCCATCATGGAGGCTTCGTCCACCACCAGCAGGCCGCAGGCCAAGGGATTGTTCTCGTTACGGGCGAAACCGTCCTCCTTGGGACTGTATTCCAGCATGCGGTGGATGGTGCGCGCCTCGCGGCCCGAGGTTTCGGCCATGCGCTTGGCGGCCCGGCCCGTGGGCGCGGCCAGCAGAATGCGCGTCCGCACTTCGCCGAACAGCTTGATGATGGCGTTGATAATGGTGGTTTTGCCTGTGCCTGGCCCGCCGGTGAGCACCATGATCTTGCTGTGCGCCGCCGTGCGTACGGCCTCCAGCTGTTCCGGGGCCAGGGCAATGGACAGTTTGCCGGTGACTTTGTCCACCAGAGCGTCCGGACTCTCGAAACGTGCCGCCTTGGGCGAATGCAGCAGGCGTTGGAGATAAAAAGCGGTTTTGGCCTCGCAATGGTGATAGCGGCGCAGATAAACGCCCACGCCCTCCCCGTCCGTGCCGTCCTCTTGCTCTCCACGCCCGACAGTGCCGCCAAGGACCTCCAGGTCCTCACGCACCAGGCGCTCATCCAGTTCCAGAGCGGCAATGGCGTCCAGAGTCCGCTCCGGCTCCACATTCAGCTGGGCGCAGACCTCCTGCACCAGTTTGGCTTCGGGCAGGTAGACGTTGCCGTCGTCTGTGGCTTTTTGCAGGATATAGAGCGTCCCGGCCTGGATGCGCAGGGGGTGGTCCGGCTCGAAGCCGAGCCTTGCGGCGGCCGCGTCGGCCGTGACAAATCCGATGCCGTGGATATCCATGGCCAGCCGGTAGGGATTTTCGCGCATCACGTTCAGGGCATGGCTGCCATAGGCTCGGTAGATGCGCACGGCATAGGCCGGTGTGATGCCGTGGGGCTGGAGAAAAAGAAGCAGATCGCGCATGCCCCGGTGCTCGGCCCAAGAGTCGCGGATGCGCGCCAGGCTTTTGCGGCCCACGCCGCGCACTTGGAGCAGGCGTTCCGGTTCCTCGTCCAGCATGCGGATGGTGTCCGTGCCAAAAACTTCCACAATGCGCCCGGCCAGCTCCCCACCCACGCCCTTGATCAGACCTGAAGCCAGATAGAGGCGGATGCCCTCGCTGGTGGCGGGCAGTACTTCTTCGGAACTGGAGAATTCCACCTGGCGGCCGAAACGGGCGTTGTTCACCCAACGCCCAGCCACACGGAGCTGCACTCCGGCCTGCGGGTCCACCATATGTCCCACGCAGGACACCAGATCGCGGTTCACGGTACAAGGCGGCGCGCCCGCCGCCTTGGCTTCGCCGGGCCAGCCCCTGTCCGGCAGCAGACGCAGGACGGTGTAGCCATTCTCCTCATTGTGGAAGATCACGCGCTCCACCGTGCCGGTAAGTTCCACGGCGTCGGGATCGCGCAGCAGGGGCAGGTCGGCCATCAGTCCTCCGCCCCGTCTGTCCTGGTTGCGTTGCGCGTCTTGCGTCGGCGCGACCACCAAAACCAGTCGCGCTGTTCCGGCGGCAGGTGTGGATCGCGGGCCTGAGCCACAGCGCAGCAAAAAAGATCGTACTGGCAGATGTCCACCGTGACGCCTTGCAGACGGCAGAGGCGCTCGTAAAGCTCACGCGGATCAGCAGCAGCCAAGGCCGCCACGCTGTTCACGCCCAGCAGGCGGAAATCCGCCAGCGAGGCCTTGCCCACGGATTTCAGATCCGCCAGGGAGCGCGTTTTTGCCGTGGCTTGAGGATTCACAGGCCGTGCTCCATGCGGCTTTGCAGCAGCAGGGCGTCGGCCAGGGCCAGGGCGGTCATGGCCGAAAGCACAGGCACAATGCGCGGAATGGCGGACAGGTCGTGGCGCCCCCCGACCAACACCTCGGCGGCCCGGCCTTCCTTATCCACAGTCTGTTGTTCTTGGGCGATGGAGGCAATGGGCTTGACGGCTGCGCGCAGCACAATGTCCTGGCCGCTGGAAATGCCGCCCAGTATGCCGCCCGCGTGATTAGAGGCGAAACAGGCGGAGGAGATGGAGCCGTCCGCACCAGGCAGCAGGGCATCGTTGTTCTGCGAACCGCGCAGGCGGGCCGCCGCGAAGCCTTCGCCCACTTCCACGCCCTTGACCGCGCCCACGCTTATGATAGCGTGGGCCAGCCCGGCATCCAGCTTGTCGAAGACCGGCTCGCCCAGCCCGGCGGGCACGTTGCGGGCCACGATTTGCACGATGCCGCCTAGGGTGTCACCGGCCTTGCGTGCCTCGGCCACAGCCGCGTCCCAGAGGGCCGGGGCGGCGTCGGAAGCCGCGAAATAGGGGCGGATCAGGGCGCGCTCCATGTCAACGTCCCCGGCGGGCACGGCAATGCCGCCCAGTTCCACGCAGGCCGCCTGTATGCCAACGCCCTTGCGGGCCAGTATTTTTTTGGCGATGACGCCGCCCGCCACGCGCGCGGCCGTCTCCCGGCCCGAGGAGCGCCCGCCGCCGCGATGGTCGCGGATGCCGTTGTATTTTTGAAAATAGCCCCAGTCCGCATGGCCGGGCCGGAAGACGTCGGCCAGATTGCCGTAGTCGCGTGAGCGCTGGTCTTCGTTGACGATATAAAAGCCGATGGGCGTGCCTGTGGTGCGGCCCTCGAACACGCCCGAGAGTAGACGCACCGTGTCGGATTCCTTGCGCTTGGTGGCCGTGGGGCCTTGGCCGGGCTTGCGCAGATCCAGTTCGGCCTGAATGTCGGCCTCGCACAGCTCCAGACCGGCCGGGCAGCCGTCCAGCACGCCGCCCATGCCTGGACTGTGGGATTCTCCAAAAGTGGTCAGACGCAGGATGCGCCCGAAGGTATTGCCCGCCATGCTCTGCCTCGTGTTCCGCGCACTGCCGCGCCGCTGTTCGTGAAATGTCCCGAAAGGGGGAGAAAGGGCGGCTGGCTTTCCGCTCCAATCCGGCACGAGTATATGAAAGGCCCCGGCCGCTGGCAAGGTTTGCGCACGACATTGTCTACGGCCGGAACAGTGCCGGAAGTGCGCGTGTAAAGCCCCCCTTGTTAGTGCAAGTCCAAACCGGAGTCCCCGGCATGGTTGAGAGCAAGCTCCTGTGGCGCGAGATTGCCCAGCGATTCATGGGGTCTTTGTTCATTGTATTCTTGCGCCCATGTGTCCACGATAGCGCGAACCTCGCCCAGCCCACTGAAAACATGGAAGTTTGATATCTCTTCGCGGAAGGTGCGGTTGAC
>APFI01000141.1 GCA_000403945.1 Desulfovibrio sp. Dsv1 | reverse complement strand
TATTCTTGCGCCCATGTGTCCACGATAGCGCGAACCTCGCCCAGCCCACTGAAAACATGGAATTTGATATCTCTTCTTCGCGGAAGGTACGGTTGAATCGCTCCACATACGAGTTTTGCGCGGGCTTGCCTGGCTGGATGAACTCAAGCTCAACCCCGCGCTGTTCCGCCCATCCGGCAGGCTGTGCCGAGACAAATTCCGGGCCGTTATCCATGCACATTTTTGTGGGGTATCCTCTCCATGCGGCTATGCGGTCAGGCACACGAATGACGCGGGCCGCCGGCAAGTTGGCATCCACTTCCGCGGCCGGCGCTTCCCGACTGAAGTCGTCAAGCGCATTGAACGCGCGAAAACGCCGGCCGCGCGGCAGCGCATCGCTCATGAAGTTCACAGACCAGCGCGCGTTGACGGCGGGTTGCGCCTCCTGACGGACGGGCGGTCACCGTTTCTCTTTGCGACGCATGTTCAACCGCAGCTGTCGATAAATCCGGTAGACGCGTTTGTGGTTTCATGCATGCCCCTCACGACGCGGCACGGCAAGGTATTTGGCAAGTCCGCATCGTGGATGGCGGTCCGCCAGCCCAGGAAGCGCCGTTATGACAAGGCTGCCGTCACGCGGCGTCGGCTTGCAGGCAAACACGCTTCGACAAATTCAAGGATTGTGATGATCTGGCGCCCGGAAAACCGTGACTTCTTCATGGCTCCCTCCCGGGGAGGGTTTGCCAGAAGTCTCCGGTTTCGATCTGAACTATTTCAGGGGGTACAAATCAATCTCCAAGTCATCTGCAAATTTCATAATATATCAATATTCATGTTGAGATTCTTACAGATTTTTTCCATACTCTCCATAGATAAATATTCACCACTGACAAGTTTGGCAAGGGCAATACTACTGATACAGGAAAGTTTTTTGCGTCAGTGCGTTTTAAGCATTTATCAAGCAATAGCTTCCACAGCTTTATATTACCGGTGTCATCTCTTCTTCAAAAGCCAATCACAAAAATAGCATAGGATGATTCATCCGCAATAATGAAATCAGATGCCGCAATATTCCCTGAATATCAAGGCAACAGAATATAAGTACCCCAAAAGGGATTTGTTATTCGGGGAGAAAAGAACCGGGCCTCACCGGGTCGCCCCCAGACCGGCGTTGCGCTCAATGAGGTCCACAGCTCTGGCGATCTGGCGGCCCAGACTGGATTCCTTGGAAAGCTCGCGCTCCACCGCGGTGATACCCTTGATGACTGTGGAATGACGGCGATTGAACGTCTCGCCGATCTCCTCCAGCGAAAGTTCAGTATGCTTGCGCGCCAGATAATAGACGGTATTGCGGCCCAACACGCATTCCCGGCGGCGGGAGCGGGAGCAGAGCTGGCGCTGCTCCAGACCGTAGCTCTCGCAGACCAGACGGACGATGGTCGGCAGATCTGGCCCACATTCCACGCCGGCGTACTGGTTGAGCACTTCCAGCGCCAGATCCGGATTCAGGCCGCAATTGAGTAGACGGGCCTTGAATATAAGGCTGTTCAGGCAGGATTCCATCTGGCGTACATCGCCGCGCATGCGGGTGGCCAGCAGATCGCAGACCGGGCCGGGCAACAGCACCTGAAAGCTTTTGGCCTTGCGGATGAGGATACGGCGGCGCATTTCCTCGTCGGGACGTCCCATATTGGTAAGAATGCCCGAGCAGAAATACGAGACAAGTTGACTGTCCACCCGCTGGAGTTCACGCGGCGAAAATGAAGAGGTAAAAATCACCCGGCCGCCCTTGGTCTGCAGGCTTTTGACCACGTTCAGGGCCATATCCTGCATTTTTTCCTTGCCCTGAAAAAAATGCACGTCCTCCAGCAAAAGCACGTCCGGATCCCGCAGGCGGGATTTGAAGTCCTCCACGGTATGGCTACGCAAAGAGGCCACAAAGCGCGAGGCAAATTCTTCGGCCGTGAGATAGGCCACGCGCGCGCCGTTGCCTTTTTGGCTGAGAGCCTGTCCCACAGCCTGGGCCAGATGAGTTTTGCCCAAGCCCGAAGCGGAGTTCACAAACAGGGTCTGCACGTCGCCGCCGCGGCAGACATCCTGCGCGGCCGCTACGGCCATGCTGTTGCTGGGCCCCACCACAAAATCCTCAAAGCAATAGCGCCAGCGCGCCTCCTGCCGGAAAGCGGGCGCCGTGGCGGGTATGGGCAGGTCGGCCTGCCGTCGCGGCAAAACCCGCGCGGCAAGATCAGCTGCGGAAGCCCCGTGCGGAGCGGCGTCGCAATCTTTTCCGGCAATTTCAATACGCATTTCCACGGCATCTGGCGACAGACCCAGCACCGGGGCCGCCGCCTCGCGCAAGACGGAAAGCATCCGGCTTTCCAGCCAGCCGACCATAAACGCGTTGGGCGCGGCGATACGCAACACGCCGTCTTCCAGCGTGGCGCGCAGGGGAGCGATCCAAACCCTAAAAATGCCGGAATCCAGCATTTTCTTGAGATTTTCAGAAATTTCGGCCCATTGATCTCGCATGCGGGGCTTGTAGCCCGAAAGGCCGAACGCGGGCAATGAAGGATTAGCCGCCCTCTGGGGCAGTGGCATCTTTTGTTTTCCCCAAAGATTTTATCAGATAATCATGTGAAATACATGATTGTTTTTTAATAGCGCGGATAATGGGGCCTGCCGCCAAAGCCTTGTGGGACAAGGCTTTAACCTTGTCATTCTCTGCCATTAACAATTTGGAGTAATTTTTTTCCATAATAAAAAGTAAAATTTTCTCTGTTTTTCTCAATAATACGCTGTTTTTTTCGCTATCCCCGTCCAGTTTCCGAACTGCAAGGCCGGACGGATTGTCAAGAGGAAAAACATTTTTTTGGGGGCTTGAAGAGCAGGTTTTTTCTCTGGGAAATTTCTTCCGACTCCCTGCGATAACAAAATTTATTATCAGAAGGCCGTCCCTTACGAAAACAGGACAGGCCCAACGCGGGAGAGCGGGAGCCGGCGCACAGACCAGAAGCGCAAAAAACCGCCGATCAGCGGTTAATCCTTGAAGGTATAAAACGCAGGCCCGGCATGAATTCGTCGTTGTGGGGCTGGTTGCTGATATGCCTGTCGCCCACGGAAACTTCGTTATAGCCCTCGGCAGATACAAGAAAAGACGTTCTCCGCAATATGCGCGCGGGGAACGTCTTTTCACAAGGATACGAAATACGGCCTAGAAAGCGAAACGCAGCCCCAGCATGAATTCGTTATTGTAGGGATCGTTGCCGATTTCATACTTGCGGCCGCCCACAGTGGCGCTGACCTTATTGTAGCCCAGGCCCACAAAGCGATAGGAAGCGTCCATGGCGAGATTTTCGTTGAAGCTGTAAGACGCGCCCGCGCCCGCGTTCCAGGCGAAATTGGTGAAGCGGTCATCGGCCGAGAACTTACCGAGGCTGGTGGTGACATCATAGCCCGTATAATTGAAGGCCAGCCCCAGTCCCGCGCCGATATAAGGCGTGAAGGGCGTATCGTTGTGGAAATCCCAGAACAGGTTGGCGAAGAGCGTGGAATTGTTCCATGTGCCCTTGACGTCGCTCACATACGCGCCGCCGTCGCTCCAGCTATGTTCGCTGTTGCCGCGCAGGGCGAATTCAATTTCAGCGCGCAGGGGCAGCATCTGCTGCGGCCAGAAATCATAGCCCAGAGCCAGGGCGCCGCCCAGCGTGAACTGGCTGTAATCGTCCACACCCGAACCCGCAAGTCCGGACGAGCGTTCCATCCGCCCCGTATCCTGAATGCTCATCAGAAACTTGGGGGCCAGATACATGCCGGTGCCTTCCGCCGCGGCCAGACCGGGCAGGGCAAGCGCCAGCACAAGTGCCAAAGCGGCAATGGTACGTTTCATGACAGTCCTCCTGAATGCTTTTCCCCTTCTGTTTACAGAGAGTCTTGAGAATTGCCCAAATTCTGGAAATTGTCAATAAAATTTCTACAGAAATTCTTGACTTCCCCCCCAGGTCGGAACCGGCCGCAATACCTTCCTTGCCGCAGGCGTCATTCCCTTACCGGGCGCCTGAAACATGCAACCTGTATGCCATGCGATGAAAAACCGGCAGGCCCGGACAGCGCCATGTAACCGGATCCTCGCTTCCTTGTTTTTGGGTTGCTCCTGCGGTACGCTACATGCGGGCATATCCGCGAGGATATGAAGAATATTCAGACAATCCGGAGCACATTCCATGCCGCGACTCACCCCGCAGGAACAGCGGGAAATCATCCGTTATATTGAACAGGACAAGCCCCTGCCTGAAAAATACCGCTTTCTGCTGTTTGACGACAAGCGCGAGGTGGAACTGGTCTGGAACGGCAAGACCAACGAAGTGTGCAATGTCGTATTGCCGTTTCAGACGATAGAGCAGGTGGACGAACCCCGCGCGGAAAAACCCGCCGCCCTGCAACTCAGCCTGCCTGACGTGGACGCGCGCGGCCGCCAGCTCAAGGGCTGGACCAACAAGCTGATCTGGGGCGACAACAAGCTCATTCTCTCCTCCCTCAAAAGCGGCCCCCTGCGCGATGAAATCGAAAAGCAGGGCGGCCTCAAGCTCATTTACATCGACCCGCCCTTTGACGTGGGCGCGGATTTTTCCATGGACATTGAAATCGGCGACGACACCTTTACCAAAAAACCGGGCATTCTTGAAGAAATCGCCTACCGAGACACTTGGGGTCGGGGAGCCGATAGTTTCCTTGCCATGATTTATGAGCGGTTAAAATTAATGCATGAGTTGCTTGCTAACGATGGAAGTATTTATGTTCATTGTGACTGGCGAATGGTTGGAGCATTACGATTGATAATGGATGAAATATTCGGTAATTTTGAAAATGTAGTGTCATGGAAACGATCTGCAATCGCCGCTGGAGTAAAGGCGCAATGGAGAAATAGCCAAGATTTTATTTTGTTTTTTTCAAAAACTGGTATTCACACTTTCAATCCTCAATTTGGAAAATACTCTGAATCTTCAAAGAAACACTATTCTTATCAAGATGAAAATGGTATTTTTCAGCCAGTCCCATTACTTGCTAGTGGCCGTTCAAACGGTGAGACTGGTTCAATTTGGAAAGGAATCGACCCTAATAGACTTGGCAAGAATGGGATGCACTGGCTAAAGCGTATCAACATCCTTGATGAATTAGACGCAAAAGGCCTTATATATTGGCCGGAAAAGGATGGTGGAACGCCTCGATTGAAATATTACCTTGGCGAAGCAAAAGGGGTATATATTTCTGATTTTTGGGATGACATAAATGTCATAAATTCAATGGCCGATGAATACCAAAATTATATGACCCAAAAACCCGAAGCCCTGCTTGAACGCATCATCAAAGCCTCTTCCAACGAAGGCGACCTGGTGGCCGACTTCTTCTGCGGTTCCGGCACCACGGCAGCCGTGGCGGAAAAGCTGGGCCGCAAGTGGATCGCCACAGATCTCGGTAAATTCGCCATCCACACCACCCGCAAGCGCATGATCGGTGTGCAGCGCCAGCTCAAAAAAGACGGCAGGGACTACCGCGCCTTTGAAATCCTCAACCTCGGCAAATATGAGCGCCAGCACTATGTGGGCGTGAACGAGGATTTGCGCGAAGAGGAAAAACAGCGCCAGCTTGCCGCCAGAGAAGCGGCCTTTCTGGAACTCATCCTGCGCGCCTACCGGGCGGAAAAGGCGGAAGGCTTCACCACCTTCCACGGCAAGCGCGCCGGACGCATGGTGGTGGTCGGGCCGGTCAATTTGCCCGTCACCCGTCTGTTTGTGGAAGAAATCATTCTGGAATGCCGCAAGCACCACGTCACCAAGGTGGACATCCTGGGCTTTGAATTTGAAATGGGCCTTTTCCCCAACGTGCTGGACGAGGCGCGCGGCAAGGGCATAGATATTTCCCCCAAATACATCCCGGCGGAAGTGTTCGACAAGCGGGCCGTGGAAAAGAACCAGGTGGTCTTCCACGACGTGTCTTTCATCGAGGTAAAGCCGCATTACCACAAGAACAGCGTCGCCGTGGAGCTGACAGACTTTTCCGTGTTTTATTCGCAAGATTCCATAGCCGCCGCCGAATCCGCGCTCAAGGAGAAGAGCAGCAAAATCGTGGTGGAAAAGGGACAGATCGTCAAAGTCAGCAAGGACAAAAACGGCATCGTCACCCGCGAGCCGCTCACCCGGCACTGGACGGACTGGATCGACTACTGGTCCGTGGACTTCGACTTTGAAAGCAAGCGCGAAATCATCCGCGTCAAGAACCCGGATAGCGGCGAAGTCGAAGAGCTATGGACGGGTGATTTCATCTTTGAAAACGAATGGCAGAGCTTCCGCACCAGAAAGGATCGCAAACTGGAACTGAAAAGCGTCTTCCACGAGTTGCCGGGCGGCAGACACAAGGTGGCGGTCAAGGTTGTGGATATCTTCGGCAACGACACCATGACCATTCTTGAGGTAAACGTGGGAGGGAAGAAGTAATGGCCCTGCACCCGGATTTTCCCGATTCCCCCCATGCCGTTGTTGATCCCTCCGTGCGCTGGTTCCCGGCTGATGAAGCCCTGCGCGACACCAGCATGGAAAAGATCATGCCGCCCCTGGTGGCCACCCTGCGCCGCAGGGTCAAGGAATTCCGCGATTCTGGCTGCGCCGGCGCAAGCGACACCAGCAGAAGCCTCTTGAACTGGTGGTTCAGGGAACCGCATCTGCTGCCCCGCGCGGACGGCACGTCGCAGGAGTTCAAATACTTCTTTGCCCAGCGCGAAGCCCTGGAAACCATCGTCTACCTGTATGATGTGGTTGGGGCCAAAGACAAATACGATTTGATGCGCTTCGATTCCTCTGGCATGGTTTCGGCAGGCATGTTTGACGAAAGCTGGCGGCGCTATGTGATCAAAATGGCTACCGGCAGCGGCAAGACAAAGGTCATGAGTCTTGCCCTGGCCTGGAGTTATTTTCATAAACTGTATGAACCAGACTCCGATCTGGCCCGCAACTTCCTGGTTATCGCGCCCAACATCATTGTGCTGGACCGCATCTACAAAGACTTTCAGGGCCTGCGCATCTTCTTTGAGGATCCGGTTCTGCCCGACAACGGCTACGACGGCCGCAACTGGCGCGATGATTTCCAGCTTACCCTGCACAAGCAGGATGAGGCGCGCGTGACCCGCGCCACGGGCAACATCTTTCTGACCAACATCCACCGCGTCTATTCAGGTAATGAAAGCCTGCCCTCGCCGGATGACGACAACACCATGGATTACTTCCTGGGCAGGCGCCCCACCGGCGCGACCACGGATTCCAAGGTGGATCTCGACATGATCGTGCGGGACATCGACGAATTGATGATCCTGAACGACGAGGCGCACCACATCCACGATTCTTCGCTGGCCTGGTTCAAGTCCATTGAGGATATTCACAACCGCCTGCTGCAAAAGGGCGGAGCCCTGAGCCTGCAAATAGACGTGACCGCCACCCCCAGGCACAACAACGGGGCCATGTTCGTGCAGACCGTGGCCGACTATCCGCTGGTGGAAGCCATTTGCCAGAACGTGGTCAAGCATCCCGTGCTGCCTGACAAGCCCAGCCGGGAAAAGCTGGCCGAGCGGCAGAGCGCTAAGTACACGGAAAAATACGCGGACTATATCGACCTTGGCGTCATCGAATGGCGCAAGGCCTATGAGGAACACCAAAAGCTCGGCAAAAAGGCCATACTCTTCGTTATGACCGACGACACCCGCAATTGCGACGATGTGGCCGAATACCTGGAAGCGCACTACCCGGATTTGAAGGATGCCGTTCTGGTCATCCACACCAAAAATAACGGGGAAATCTCCGAAGCGGCCTCCGGCAAGGCCAGGGAAGAGCTTGAGCGCCTGCGCAGGCTGTCCAATGAAATTGACGACGGCGGCAGCCCCTACAAGGCCATTGTGTCCGTGCTCATGCTCAAGGAAGGCTGGGACGTGCGCAACGTGACCACCATTGTCGGCCTGCGGGCCTATTCAGCCAAAAGCAACATTCTGCCGGAACAGACCCTGGGGCGCGGCCTGCGCAAGATGTATCCCGGCGGCGTTGAGGAATATGTGAGCGTTGTGGGCACTGAAGCCTTTATGGATTTTGTGGAATCCATCCAGGCCGAAGGCGTGGAACTGGAACGCAAGGCCATGGGCGAAGGCACAAAGCCCAAAACTCCGCTGGTGGTGGAAATCGACAACGAAAACACCAAAAAGGATATCGACGCCCTGGATATTGAAATCCCCGTGCTGACGCCCCGCGTGTATCGGGAATACAAAAATCTCGGCGACCTTAATGTGGCAACGCTGGGCCATAAAAAGGTACAATACCGCCAATTCACTGAGGAAGAACAGCGCGAGATTGTCTTCCGCGACATTACCAGCGGCGAGGTAACGCACACCACCATACTGGATACCGCCGGCATCGCCGATTACCGTAGTGTGATCGGCTACTTCGCCAAGGTGGTCATGAAAGATCTGCGTCTTTTCAGCGGTTACGATGTGCTGTACGGCAAAATAAAAGCCTTTGTGCGGGACGAGTTGTTCACGCAGCCTGTTGACCTGGAACACCCCAATACCCTGCGGAACCTGTCGGAACTTGAGGCCACCAGGACCATTATCGAGACATTCAAGAAGGCCATCAACGCCCTGACGGTCAGAGACAAGGGCGACGCCGAAATCCGCGACACCATCAAGCTGCGCAAGACCCGCCCCTTCATGGTGAAAGACCAGGACTACCTGATGCCGCAAAAAAGCGTCTTCAACCGTATCATCGGCGACAGCCACTTTGAGCTGGTGTTCGCCGGTTTTCTGGAAAAATGCGGCGACATCATATCCTACGCCAAGAACTACCTGGCCGTGAACTTCAAGCTGGATTACGTCAATGCCGACGGCGACATTTCCAACTACTACCCGGACTTCATTGTGAAGCTTCCTGGCGGCAAAATTGTCATCGTGGAAACCAAGGGACAGGAGGATTTGGACGTGCCGCTAAAGATGGCTCGGCTCAAGCAATGGTGCGCGGATATCAACGCCGTCCAGCAGGAGGTTGTGTTTGATTTTGTTTTCGTTGAACAGGAAGAGTTTGAGAAGTATAAGCCAGCTCAATTTACGAGCCTAATGAAGACTTTTTGCAAATATAAATAGCGATGAAGGTGTTCATGAAAGACTTGTGGGGAAAACTTCTTACAAAAGATTGTCTGTGTGTAAAAGATGATATGCCCTATCGCGAAGTTTGTTCGGGAGAAGAGCAACAGAGAACATCTTTTGCCAGAGATGCGGATCGTATAATGTTTTCAAGCGCGTTCAGGCGCCTATTAAAAAAAACACAAGTGCACCCATTAGCCTTAAAAGATCATATACATAATCGACTAACACATTCTCTGGAAGTGAGCAGTGTGGGCAGGTCGTTAGGGACGATGGTTGGGGTTCGTTTGGAAGCGGACAAATTATTACCTGATAACATACATGCACATCACCTTGGGGAAATAGTTCAAGCGGCCTGTTTGGCGCATGACATAGGAAATCCTCCCTTTGGCCATGCCGGTGAAGCCGCTTTGCGAAATTGGTTCAAAAATTCTGATCACGGCAAATTTCTTGACCCCTTAACTCCAGTCCAGCGAAGTGATTTTTTTAATTTTGATGGCAATGCTCAGAGCTTTAGAATCGTTACAGTTATTGAATATTACCAATGGAAAGGAGGCATGCGATTAACATACCCCACCCTTGCTTCTTTGGTAAAATACCCTGTTACGGCACACCGATCCGAAGAAGCTGGCAAGTCAAAGTTTGGCTTTTACCAGTCCGAGCGCGATATATTTCTGCATATGGCGCAAGAACTTGGCCTAGGGAATAAAATTGATAGTATCAAGCGGCATCCTCTATCATTTTTGACAGAAGCCGCTGATGATATTTGCTATAGCTTGATTGACCTTGAAGATGCCCAGGAAATGAAGATACTGACGGTTGATGAAATTTTTGAAATTCTTAGCCCAATTTTTGGCAAAAAATCCATGAAAGAAGTTCTGCACGAACATGCAGAACAATCACCGCGACGGCAGATGAGCTATCTGCGAAGTAAAGCCATTAACATTCTAGTTGACGATATTATTGAAGCCTTTTTTGGGGCATTACCATCAATTCTTAATGGTAGTTTTTCGGAAGACTTAGTCACAACGGCAGATGACAAGACAAAGGAAACTATTATTGCCGCAAAGAATATTGCAAAAAATAAAGTGTTCAAAGAGCCACGCAAAATTACACTTGAAATTGGATCTTATACAGTATTCGAAAAATTGCTCGATATTTTTATTCCTGCAATTTATGAGAGGGTGTTTGTTAAAACAGAACATGAAACATTTAAGACAAAAAGGATCATAGACCTGTTAGGAGTTAACGCTCCACCGAAATCAGCAGATTTATATTCATCATATCAGGCAATTGTAGATTTTGTATCTGGCATGACAGATGATTATGCAACCTTTATCTCTTCTCAATTTTCTGGGGCTGGAAAATAGCTTTAATTGAACAAGGGGCGTTTCTGTTTCCCCTGATTTGGAGGAACGGTAAAAAAAGCCAATTGGTTTGCGCCATATAACATACTGATTTTTATGCTTAGAGTCTGCGTTGACGGCTCCAACCAAGAACTGTATTCCTCAACATATGCAGAATATTGGCTAGCAGTAGATCGGTACGGTATTTTGAACGGTATTTATACAGCTATGCCACACGATAGCAATTGATTTCAATATATTGTGACTTGCGTTTCGGTCTCCCCTTCACCAACAAAAACTCCAAAATGGTCCATAGAAGGCCGAAATCACTAAGAAAAACGTGATTCCGGCATGCTTTTTATCCAGTAAAGTTGTCATTGCACCCATAAATCCAGGCGATCCTGATTATGCCCTTGAAAAATTTGTCGTATTGGAAAATAATTCAACAGAAAAAATCGATCTTGATGATTGGAAAATTGTTTGGCAGGAATGTCCCTCCCAAAGAGCGTTACATGAATACACGTTTAGAAGTCATTTCATAATTCCCTGATGACTCTTCTGAGTAAAATCATGGAAAATGCCAAGTG
>APFI01000140.1 GCA_000403945.1 Desulfovibrio sp. Dsv1 | reverse complement strand
CATTTGGCATTTTTCATGATTTCACTCAGAAGAGTCATCAGGGAATCATGAAATGACTTCTAGCCTGTCAGAGGCTATTCTGAGGGTCTGAAGCCTTTACTTTTTACAATTAATGAGTCCTGAACGCAGGGCCTTGTAGTGCTGAAATGGAGTCAGCCGTAGCGTGTCAGCAGGCTTGGCACACGGGAAAACAGGCGGCCCGTATTCATTTCGAATAGGGCGGCTTGGTTTATCCTGCACAGGATACGGGGGCGCATACGGCGCTCCGTCGTGTTCCCGTTTTTTGCACCGGGAGCGGACGGAGATAATGCTCGAAAAAGAGCCGGGGAGCGGTCATGGGAACGGAAGGCGTCTTTAGCCCACGTTGCGGGACAGGGCCGTGTAGCAGATCAGGCAGGCCATTCTTTCCAGCAAGCTGAAATCCGGCAGCCGACTTATTGAGCAGGAACTTTCGAAAAAAAGTGGACATGAGCCGTTTTCCCGTGTGCGAGGCCTTTGTCAGTCTGGAGTGCGAGGAGCTGGTGACCATCGAACTTTACCAATTTTTTCCCAATGTTTGCCGCAAGTTCCGCCAGCTCCGGCCGATTCAGGTGAGTGACGGCAGGGCATTCCCGCACAAGTTGTCCCCCAAAATAGGCCGCGCCGCGCAGGAATTT
>APFI01000139.1 GCA_000403945.1 Desulfovibrio sp. Dsv1 | reverse complement strand
AAAGTCATGCTTTCGGGAACATCAGCCATTGCCTGTATCCTTCGGATCGGGTTCGGGTGGCGTGGGGCGCGGACCAGCATCGCCGTCATCGCCGTAGATGAAGGGCCAGAGGCGGAGAGCGTTGGACAGCAGCATTTCCCGTTCCCCGTTGAGGAACTTTGAAATATTGTACTGCTCAACACCGCTTCGTCGCGAAAGCTCACTTTGTGACATTCCAGATGACGTCAGGGCCATCCTTAAATCGTTCCGGAAGGTATGTACGTTCATGGGCAAACGATATGCCTATTGGCAATAAAAAGCAACCAATTTGTGCGTTTGGGAATTTGACTGTCTATGCCATGTGGCATAGTGGAGAGAAATCATGAAATTTTCAGAAAGATTTTATGCCGTCTTGGATGAAAAAAGTAAGAACAGGGGCTGGCAGTCTTCCTTCGCCGCGTCTGCCGGAATCAGCCAGGATGCGCTGAGCAAGATCATTTCCCGTTCAACAAAATCTCCGGGCATTGATACGGTGTCCGCCATTGTTGATGCCTTGGGGATGGAAGTTTTTTCTCCTGTCCCCATCATCCGCCGTATCGGAAGCAACTCTCCCTCTGAAGCTGTCACGGGGGAATCCCTGCCCACTGTGCCCGTGTACGGGAGCACCGGGGCCGGGGAACCGACAGAGCTTTTCAGCGGCGAACCGGAAATGTTTTTGCAGATCCTTCCCCAGTACATGCGGCCCGGCATGGGGGCCTTCATGGTGGACGGCGACAGCATGGAACCCACCATCATGCGCGGGGCTTATGTGGGGGTTGTCGAATTTACGGGTGATTTTTCCGAAGGCGGCATCTATCTGGTGCACGTTCCGCATTTCGGCAGGGTCATCAAGCGTATCCGCATGAGCGCCAACGGCGTGATCATGCTGCATTCGGACAATGCGGCATACGATCCCATGCCCCTGCCGAACGAGGGCTGCGACAAAAACGTGCTGGGCAAGGTGATCTGGGTCTGGCAGTGCGTGTAGGTCTGGTCTGACGTGCGGGAGAAGTGACGCCGGTTCGGGCGGGTGTGGCATGGGGCTGACAATGTGCCATATGCTATGCCAGCCAAAAGCATTAACAATTTAGCAAAAAACGTTACGCTTTTGTCCATTGCGGCTTGTCCACATAACGCTTTTTCTCAACATACTGAATATATGAAACCTTTCGTTCCAACACTTCTGCCGCTGGAAAAAATTGACTGGGCTTCCCATGTGTCAAAAATGGGAGAAGCCAACCGGGCACTGGCACACTATGACGGACTGCTCCAGGGAATACCAGAACCATCAGTCTTGCTTTCTCCGCTGACAACTCACGAAGCGGTTCTATCTTCTCAAATCGAGGGAACACGGGCAACGCTTGGCGAAGTCCTCAAGTTTGATGCAGGGGAGGATGTTCATGAGGAAGGCAGAAAACAGGACATTGATGAGATAGTCAACTACCGAAGCGCATTGCGGTTTGCGGAAAAAGCTCTTTTGGAAAGGCCATTTACAATTTCATTCATGAAAGAGCTCCATGCACTGCTATTGGATAGCGTCAGGGGGCGCAATAAAACGCCGGGGAAAGTCAGGGAAACCCAAAATTGGATAGGCTCTCCCGGATCAACCATTGAGCAGGCAGCTTTCATTCCCCCACCGCCATCCATGCTCAATGATTTTTTGGAAAATTGGGAGAAATTTTACGCATCAGAGCAGCCTGATCCTATGGTTCAGCTGTCTATTATTCATGCACAATTTGAGATATTGCACCCATTCAACGATGGAAATGGACGCCTGGGGCGTATGCTGATTCCTCTTTTCTTGCATGGGCGAGGAATTTTGTCTTCCCCAATGTTTTATCTTTCAAGCTACCTTGAAGCACATAGAGATGCATATATTGAAAATCTTCGGCAGATAGGAACATCAGAAGATAGCTGGGATAGATGGATATCCTTTTTCCTTTCGGCAATTATATATCAGGCGAAAGAAAACACAGAAAAAGTTCATAAAATTATGAAGCTTTATTCGGACATGAAGGAAGAAATTTTGCGATTGACCAATTCAAAATATTCTATCCCCATCCTTGATGAAATTTTTTCCAAGCCTGTTTTCAACACAAATGCTCTACTGGCAACGGAATCCGCGCCAAGCAAGCCTATCCTGCTAAAAATTCTGAAGGTCTTGATTGACGCCAACAGAATCAGTTTTTTGTCAAAAGGGCGTGGCCCTATCCCGGCCCGCTATATTTTCCCGGAACTGATCAACATTTGTGAAGGGAGAAGGCTCTTTCATTAACTACGCTCATATAACCTGATTACAAGGGCACGTTCATCAGCATACCCGACAGCACGGAAAGCGTGAAAACCTACGAAATCCGCGACCTGCTGGAGGTCCACGCACTGACCCCGGCCATACCGGGGACGCCGACATTGAGCCCTCGCGCGAGGACTTTCTGCGCGATGATTTTGAATTTTACGAGATGCTCTGCAAGCTCTCCGGCAACAGCGTGCTCTACCGGACCTAGCTGACCCTTTTCACGAAGATCCAGATTCTGCTCAACGGAGGGATTGTATGTGGAATTCATGCCCCAGATGCGCAAAAATCATCAGTGGTTTTGCGCGTTGATTGCCTCTGGAGATCAGGCGGCCTTCGGTGAGCTGCGGGCCCATCTGCGGCGCAACGGAGAAGATGCCGGATAAAACGGCTTGCCGGGAAAGACGCATCAGAAACATCCGCCGAGCTGAAGCGCGGCGGATGTCGTTGTTTTGCAGGGCTACGGCGAGACGGCCTTGAGCACAATGACTCCGCCCACGATCATCAGCACCCCCAGAACCCGGCCCCAGTGCAACGCGTCGCCGAACACGGCCATGCCGATCAAAAAGGTGCCCGCCGCGCCGATGCCCGTCCAGACCGCGTAGGCCGTGCCGATGGGGATATGCTTCTGGGCCAGGAACAAAAGCCAGCCGCTGACGGCCATGCTCAGGGCGGAGAGGGCAATGTCGGCCACGCGCCAAGCGGGCGCGGTCTGGGCCAGCTTGAAGCCCAGGGGCCAGCCGATTTCAAACAGTCCGGGGCGATGAGCAGAATCCAAGGGTTCACGCTTCGTCTCCGCCCGCTTCTGTGCTGTCTCCCAGACCCAGGCGGGCCTGGCGCGCGGCCTCCTGCTTGTGCTCACGCGTGCCCAAGGGTCGCCGGGATTCAAAGTCCTCGCTGCGTTCCTGCTGACGGCAGAAGACCAAAAAGCCGGTGTGCGCGGTCATCCTGTCCTCGGGCCGCAGACGGTCGGCCACGGGCTTCCAGCGGCGGATCAAAATTTCGCAGACTTCCAGCTCCGCGAAAGGGCTGCGCTCCAGTCCCAGCAGCAGTTTGTTCACCTGACCCACTGTGGGCAGCAGAAAGCCCAGGCACGCGCCGGGCCGCACGGCCAAGAGGGCCTGATCCAGATATTCCCAAGGAGTGCGCACATCCAGAAAGAGCGCGTCGGCCCCGTTGGCGGCAAAGCCCTCGGCCACATTCCGGTGGTGCAGCTCCACATTGCCGCCCACCCCGGCCCAATCCAGATTGCGACGGGCCAAGCGCACGAATTCCTCGCGAGCGTCGTGGCTGACCACCTTGCCTGTGGGGCCGCAGAACCAGGAGAAACCCACAGTCAGGCCGCCGGAGCCGCAGCCCGCCTCAATGATGGTGCGGCCCGGCCCGGCTCCGAGGCGCAGACAGATATAGGCGATGTCTTTGGCATAGATGATCTGGGTCTGGCGCTTGACACCCTGCAGGCGATCGAAAAGTGTGGCCTCCTGCACGCGGATGGGCACGTCCAGCGTGGTGCGGATTTCCGCGCCGAAATCCAAGGCAGCCACTTGGGCGGCGGGCAGGGTGCCGTCATTGCTGTGCCAGTCCTGGCCTTCCTCCAGCCGTTTGATGTAGCGTCCGCCCTTGGGTGTCACATAGACGACGAGAGAACCGTAGGGAATCATATTTTTCCTTTATTGCTGATACGTTGCCGGGAGTCGGGATTTTTGGCCGACACGGCAGCCAAGCGGTGCGCTGTGCGGAGTAACGCCGCCAGCGGTAAAAAGGGGCAAATTCCGTCAGAACATCTGGCGCATGAGATCCTCGCCGCTCTCAGAGGTGTCCCCCACCGTGCCATCCTGGACGTTGGCCTCAGTGGCCGAGACGCCTTCCAGAGGCATGTCGGCCCGATAGGCGAAGCCACCGGACATGACAATGCCTTCAGGCATGGTGAAGTCCTTGGCTTCGTATAGTTCCTCCACCATGCTGCGGTAATAGCGAAAAATGGGTGCGGCGGTGCGGCCGCCCTGTTCCAGGCGGCCCAGAGACTGCAACTGGTCGTGGCCCACGTAGACGCCAGTGACCAGATAGGGCGTGAAGCCCACAAACCATGCGTCGCGCTCCTCATTGGTGGTGCCGGTCTTGCCCGCAATGAAGCGGCCTTCGATCTTACCGCGCGCGCCGGTGCCTGCGTTGACCACGTTTTTGAGCAGGGTAGCCATGATGTAGGCGTTCTGGGGGCTGATGGCCTGCCAGTGTTCCTCGTCCTGGCGGTAGAGTTCGCGGCCTTGGGCGTCGGTGATGGAGGTGATGATCCTCGGGCGCACGCCCAGTCCCTGATTGGCGAAGGCCGCGTAGGCTTGGGTCAGATTGAGCGGGGACACCGCTACCGCGCCCAGACTCACCGAGAGTTCCTGCGGGAAGCTGGGTTCCAGACCCAAGGCTTTAGCCCGCTGGATCACATTGGCGATGCCCACCTGCTGGGCCACGCGTACGGTGGAGGTGTTGCGCGAGAGGGCTAGGGCCTGATGCAGGGGCAACTCGCCCTTGAAGTTGTGCTCGTAGTTGGAGGGCCGCCAGACCTCGTTGGTATAGGGGTTCACATAGACAAAAGGCGCGTCCAGCACGATGGAGGATGGCGTGAAACCAAAATCCATGGCCGTGGAATAGACCACGGGCTTGAAACTGGAACCGGGCTGGCGGCGGGCTTGGGTGGCGCGGTTGAAATGGCTCTCTCCGAATTGGTAGCCGCCGATCAGGGCCACCACATCGCCGCTCTGCGGCTCAAGGGAGGCCAGAGCCCCCTGCACCGCCGGTTCCTGCTGTAGAAGCAGCGAGATGGGCGTGCCCTTCTTGACCTCGGCGGCATCAAAAGGCGTGATCTGCTGTTCCTTGTGGCCCTTGGCGTTGGTCACGGTGACCGTGCGCGGGGCGGCGGAAATCCAGATCAGGTCGCCGGGGCTGAGGACTAGCCTAGCATCTTTGACGGCCGGGACGTATATGCCCGCCACCTTGGAATTGGGCTTGCGCGCCCAAGACATGTTGGCCACCGGGATGATCCCGGTGTAGCCCTTGCCCAGCGCCACGCGGGCTTCCTTGGCGTCCACGGCAGTGACCAGCGCCTTGGTCCAGACGCCGCCCGTCAGATCCAGGGGAGTGAAGGCCGTATCAGCCGCAAAGGCGTGCTGCCTGTCGGCGTCCAGCTGCTCCAGGGGGCCGCGCCAGCCTTGGCGCTTGTCCAGTTCTTCCAGACCGCGCCGCAGGGCTTGCCCGGCAGCTTCCTGATGGGCGGGCACCATGGCCGTGCGCACGGTGAGGCCCGCTTCATAAACATAGTCCTCGCCGTATTTGCGAGTGTCCACCCCCAAAGCCTTGAGATTGTGCTCGGTAAAAAATTCGATGAGCAAACGGCGGGCTTCCTCTAGGTACCAGAGGGCGGATCCGCCCTGACCTTCGGGCATGCTCCAGTAGACCAGAGGTTCGGCGGCGGCTTGGGCGTATTCCTCGGAGGTGATCCATTTCAGGTCGCGCAGACGGCCCAGCACGTACATTTGGCGGTTCTTGGCGGCATCGGGATGACGGAAGGGATTATAGCTGCTGGGAGCCTTGGGCAGACCAGCGATGACCGCGCTCTCGGCCAGAGTGATATCAGAGGCATGTTTGCCGAAATAGGTGCGCGCGGCGGCCTCCACGCCGTAGGCATGTTCGCCCAGATAGATCTGGTTCAGATAGATGGTCAGGATTTCATCTTTGGAGAGATCCTTTTCCAAGCGGTAGGCCAGAATGGCCTCCTTCATCTTGCGCCTGTAGCTGCGCTCGGAGGTCAGCAGAAGCTGCTTGATGAGCTGCTGGGTGATGGTGCTGCCGCCCTCTCCGGCGCGGCCTTTGCGGAAATTGTTGATGGCCGCGCGGGCGATGGCCAGTGGGTCCACGCCCATGTGCCGGTAGAAGGAGTCATCCTCGGCGGCCAGAAAGGACATGGGCAGAAAGCGTGACATGTCCTTGAGGCCGATGACGAAGCGTTTTTCATGGTAGAGGAGGTTCAGCACCGAGCCGTCGCGGGCCAGCACTGTGGTGGCCTGCGGCGGGTTGTAGTCGGAGATGCGGGTGATGTTGGGCAGGTCGCGGGAGGCCCAGTACAGCAGCATGGCCGCCGCGCCGCCGCCCGCTAGGGAGCAGAACAAGAAGATGCCCACCAGCCAGAGGGTGAGTTTTTTCCAAGAAAAGCTGATGTTCATGGCAGGGCAGTACCGTTTTTTTGCCCCGGCGTAAAGGGCGGGGACGGAAATCCGGGGTTGAAACGGAATGGTTGCGGGAGGGGCGGCATGTTGCCGCAAGGATACATTGCGCCATATAGGCTGGATTTGTCGGTTTTATTTCGGGCATTCGGCTGTCGGCCATCCTTTGGCCTGAGAGGGCCGAGCCGTTACGGGTTCGGTTGCGGCACCGGATGGCGCGGGGAGTTACAGATGGTGGGACAGCGTGCCAGCCCTGCCAGCAGGGCACTGTCCGGTGCTGAGAACGGCGGTATGCCATACCGAAAAGAATCGGACCGCGGAAGCCAGATACCCCCGGCAAAGCCGTGGGCTTGAGATAGCGTGAACCGCCTAAAGGCGGCAACGCTTAGACCAGGCTTAACTAGAAGTCATTTCATGATTCCCTGATGACTCTTCCGAGTAAAATCATGGAAAATGCCAAA
>APFI01000138.1 GCA_000403945.1 Desulfovibrio sp. Dsv1 | reverse complement strand
GGGTTGAACCGGACGGCATTGTATACACAGATAGATTCACGGCATGCAATGCATCAGATGTCAGCGCGTTTCATCATCGCATGAGTCACTCAGGATTTTTTGCATTGCGGGGAAATCATGTCAGCGGGGCAATCATGTCAACGGGATGGAAAACTTTTGGAACCAGGCCGGGAGGCGCCCGCGCCGATTCAACGGAATCAGGCCGGATCACTTTCACTGATTCCTGAAGGAGTGTGAGTGGCGCTTCAATGGATGCGACCACAGCCAACCGCTGACACGGTTAATTTACTGGCTCAGGCGGGCTGGACGCCAACCCTGGCCAGGACAACCCCAAAACAAACCTTGGATATGGAAAGCCTGTTGCCGTGATATCGGCCAAGTCATTGACCGGGAATGCGGAGGGCATGTTCAGGATACTCTCCACAGATTGACGGAGTGTTTGCAAAAGTGGAATGTCTGGTGCTACTGTACGGACAAATGGAAGGTTTATCCTTTGGAAACAGACAAAAATTTCCTGCTCCGGGGCAAAAGCGGAACAGCCCGTATAGAAAGATAATTGTCGCCGGCGCCACTGGCTTGCGGAATTTCGCCGGAAGCCGGCGGATGTTTCGCGGTTGCCAGACCGCAAGGATTTTTTAGCAAATCAAAAAAAGTTTTGCTCACATACGTATAGCTGAAAGCTTTTTAGAACTTCCCGCTAGGCGCGGGAGGTTTTCTTGGACGAAAAAGGCCGCCCGCAAGGGCGGCCTTGAGAAAACGAGTCAACTGATGCCTAGTGGGCGATCACGCGGAAGTCGTCGCGGCGGTTTTTGGCCCACACGGCTTCGCCAGAGCCCTGAACGGCCGGATTTTCCTTACCGTAGCTGATCATTTCAAGCTGGTTGGGACTCACGCCCAAGGTGACCAGATACTCATAGGCGGCGCGGGCGCGGCGTTCGCCGAGGGCCAAGTTGTATTCTTGGGTGCCGCGGTCGTCGCAGTTACCTTCAATGCGCACGCGGATGCCGGAGTATTTCTTCATCAGCTCGGCCTTGGTCTTCAGCATGTCCTTGTACTCGGGCTGGATGTTGAATTTGTCGAAAGCGAAGTACACGCGAGCGTCGGTGATCTGCTGAATGGCGGCCCGCATTTCAGGGGTCAGACCATCATCATAGCCAGGTTCGGCGGTGGTTTTCTTCGCGCAGCCGAAACCGGCGGCAAGGGCCATAACCAGAGCAAGAATAAGAGCGTAGCGTTTCATTGTGTGTCCTCCTGAACAGCTCATACTCCCCAAAAAAAATACCTTTCCTTTCTGCACAATGCGTGATCTCTTGATCACGCGGAAGAGATGGTATCTGCCCCTCTATTTTTGTCAAGGTATGGAAGGCATATTCGTAAAATTTTTTTTACCCGGTTGCCTGAAGTTTTTTTTCAGCGGCCGGATAAAAAACCGGATTGCCAGGCGTAAACCTTACTTCTGCGTCACAGGCATGCCCCAGCGCGGAAAAGAAGCCGCACCGCCGCCGGTGGGCACCTGCTTGGCGTCGCCGCCGTGGCGGGTGGTCAGATAGATGCCGCGCCCGCCGTTGCGGGTGGAGGCGAAGGCGATAAAGTAACTGTCTGCGCAGAAGGAAGGCTGCTCATCGCTGCCGGGGCCGAAGGTGACTTGGCGTTCCATGCCCGTCAGCATATCCTGCACGAAGATGCGGTGGCCGTAATCGGTCATCCGACTGTAGACCACCAGGGTGCCGTCGGGTGAAAGATTAGCCTCGGTGTTGTATGTGCCGTTTTTGCTCACCCGGCTGATGCTGCCGCTGTTCAGATCTTTGAGGAAAATCTGCGGCCCGCCCAGACGGGAGGAGGTGAAGACCATCTTGGTGCCCGTGCTGTCAAAGGTGGGCGAAACATTGATGGCGTTGCTCTGCTCCAGCACGCGTTCCTTCTGGAAGACGTGGTTGAGCAGGAAGATAACCGGATATTTGCCGTTGGACAGGGCCACGGCCACCTTGTTGTCGGGCATGAAGGCTGGGCCGATGACCACATTGCCGGGAAAGCGGATGCGCTGGACCCTGCCGGTGGAGCGGTCCCAGACGCCTAGGGCGTGGGATTTGGGGTCGATATGGGTGAAGACCACAAAGCGTCCGTCCGGGGACCACGCCGGGGACATGGCTTCGCCCGGCATATTGGTGATCTGGCGCAGATCGCGGCCAGTGGGCTTGACCAGCCAGACGTTGGCGCTCAGTTTGCCGGTCTTCTTCACAAAGGCGAGGGTGGAGCGGAAGAAGGCGCCGTTGCCGGTCAGGACTTCCAGCAGGTCGGCGCAGAAGTGGTCGGCCACTTCGGGCAGGTCGCGGCTGTTGACCCTGGGATATTCCTTGCCGAACAGGCGGCCGCCGGTATTGGTTTCAAAGGCGCGGATCTGGACGGGCCGGATGCCACTGTCGCCGTCGGGCCAGAAGGTGGTGACCACGATGTCCGAACCGGCCAGCTGAAAGCGCTTGAAGTCCAGCGCGGGCGGCTCGTAGCCGGGCAGGAGTACGCCGCCCAGCACGGCCTTGGGGGCAGTAAGGCGCATGAAGGGCAGAAAGCTCAGGTTTTGTTCCACCAGTTTTTGCAGCTCGCCGCCCATGCCCGTGGCTTGGACCTGCGGGCCTTTGAGCGGCGCGGCCAGCGCCAGATTAACGATATTCTGGCCGGGATTCATAATATCCACGCGCATGGCCGCTTCGGCGGCGGAGCCGGAAAACGGCCCCAGCGCCACGGACAGAGCCAAGGCCAAGAGAAGAAGGATTTTTTTCATGGCTCGGTGTTCCTCATTCGGTCGGCGCGCGTCAGCGGCGCACCAGTGTAAAGGTGATGTCCAGCGTGTTGCCGAGGCCTGAGGGTGACGGCGTTACGCTGCCCGCCCGGCGTATGCCCTGGAGCACGAATTTGTCCAGTAGTTTGTCCCCGCTGCCTTGCAACAGGGTGGATTTTTTGATGGCTCCCGCAGCGTCCACATTCAGCCGCACTGTGGCGTAGTACGTGCCCGGCGCGGTTTCCGCAGGGATGAGCATGGCGTTGCGCAAATTTTGGGTGATGGTGGAAATGTATTTGCGGTAGCGCGCGTCGTACTGGTCCTGCGCCATGACGGTGGGCTTGCTTTCCGCAGGCTGCGATGTGGCAGTGGCCGGAGCTGCGGTTTTGCCGCTGCCAGAAACCAGCTGCATCGCCGGCGCGGACAGCGCGGCATTTTTTCCCTTGGCGGAACTGATGCTCACGGTGGCCGGACTGTCCGTGCTGAGGCCGGAGCGTGAACTTTTGGAAGCGTTTTTTTTCGTTGCGCCCGGCACGGCCTTGGCGCGGGTGAGCGGAGCCACGGGTGCGGTCTTAACGTCTGGCAATGGCTGACCGGCATTTTTGGCAATGGCCTCGGCGCGTTCACGGGCACGCTCCTCCACGGAACTGCCCCGTTGCTGGCCCATGAGACCTTCAGCCTTGGTCCTGGCCATGACCTCCGCCCGCAGTGCTTCTTCCGTGGAAAGGGTTTCGGCCTGGGCTTTGCCCTTGGGCGTGCCGGACCAGAAGGCCAGATGCACGTCCAGAGGCATGCCGTAAGGTGGCGTTCCGAACGGAGCCGCCTGATACACCGCGCCGCAGGCGGAGCTGTCCAGAGCTTCAATACCCGAGGCTTTGGCGGGTTTGCAGTCCAGCACCTTGCCCTGACCGTCTAGCGAAACTTTCAGCCTGACGGTAAAATCCCCCTTGAGATTCGGCGGCAGGGCCCAGATCGCAATAACCTTGTCCAAGACCTTGTCGGAATAGCCTCCGTTCTGATCCACCGCCGCGATGTTTGTGCCGAAGGCCGGAATCACCGTGATAAGCTGCATGGCCAACAGGGTCGCGAGGCTCGCGCGCAATGGGGATGGCATTATTGTCCTCCCGGATTTGTCCGAATCAGCGTTCCATAAGTTCATCCAATGCAAGCACTATATTCAATTTGCTATATTCGGTCTAGGGCGGCCTTGGAAACTGCTCGGACTCGTCAGTACGCTTTATGGCATTGAGCGCCGAAACGTCGAATTGCGGATTGCCTGAACTCTGCCTGCTCACCGCCCATAGCACTTTGCCCTGCAGTTCACGTTAACTTTAATCTCACAGCGGAAATTGACATATTTTGCATGGAAATAGCCCTAGTACTTTATAACGCCTAAATCTTCGGATAAAGGCTTTGTAGCTTTACCTTGGCATCTGCCGTTGTAAATTGTCAATGAATTCTTTTGGCGCTGTTGTTGCGCCGGGTTTTCCAGGCCTGTACCTCGTCTTTCATGGTGGCTATATCGGCAATACGCCGATCAAGGCATTGGCCTTTCAACACACTGGGTTCTATCTCGGCCATATTAAGCCAACTACCATGCTTGGGGGGATGATGTATTTCAAGCCGCGATGCCAAGCGTTGAGCTTCTTGCGGATCAAATGTTTCATAAGGCGAAGCAACATTATGCGTGTTCAGAT
>APFI01000137.1 GCA_000403945.1 Desulfovibrio sp. Dsv1 | reverse complement strand
TAGCGGGCGCCGCCGGACGCAAGGCCGTTGTGCTGGGCCAGCCGCCGCGCGAGGTCGGTGGTGATGCCGCAGTACAGCGTGCCGTCGGCGCATTCCAATAAATAGACGTGCCAGATGTTCGCGGCTTTCCCGGACCGGTCCGGACGTGACGGGCTTTGCACGGTGCTGTCCAGAGTCATGTCACGCCTACAGAGACATGGTGGTTGCCGCATGCCGGAGTATCAGTCAAAACTGCCGGCGAGCCAGGCGGTCAGCAAAAAACTGACCAGCCAGTTGCCCATGCGCCAGAGCCAGGGGTTGGGTTGGCGGCCCTGCATCAGCATGCGCGTGTCGCGCAGGGTACCCGCCATGCTGCCCGCAATATGAAAAAATGCAAAGCCGATGCCCGCCAGCATGCCGAATTGGGCCAGACATGCCAGAAAGAGCGCAAAGCTGATGCAGGGCGCAAGGCAGGCGTTCTGGTCCGCGCGTCCGCTGGTCCATATTTGGCCGAAATGCAGGCCGGCGGGGCCGAAGTCTCCGAATTGCGCGCCGCTGAAGCCGCACCCCTGTTCGCCGAACATGGAGTGATGGCTGTGGCGGATGTGCCCCTGTCCGGGCTCCAGCACTTCGGCATCCAGCACCCTGCGCTGGTCCTGGTTCGCGGAGGGACCGGAAATCCGTTCCGGCAGATTGCCGTCGCCGTGCGGGTCACGCGGATGGTTGGGGGAAGGGGTCATGCCGTTCCTTCTGGACGGTACGGGCGGCATTGCGCCGGGCCGCCGGAAAATGAAAAAACATCGTTCATGTTCCCGTTATGTTGCATACCGGGGCCAGCGTCAAGTGTCCTTGCCTTTGGGTAAACTAGGCGGTATTCTTGCACCTCATGAAAACCGGCTCGACAGGGCTGGAAGCGTGTAAGGAGGAAATCATGAGAAAGTATTGTCTGGCGGTCCTGCTGGCCGTTGTCGCGGGTTTCAGCTGCGGTGCGGTGCCCATGGTTCAGGCGGCTCCCGCCGTTCCTTCGGCCGCGACGGACAAAATCTTGCGGGATGCCTGGACGGCCTACAACATCGGCGAATACAAAAAAACCCTGCGGCTGGTCCAGCCTCTGGCCGGGGACGGCAACCCCCGTGCCCAGGTGCTGCTGGGGCGTTGCTATGAGAACGGCTTGGGCGTGCCGCAGGATCTGGCCGTGGCCGCCCAGTGGTACCAGTTGGCCGCCGATCGGAACGACAGCGAGGCTCAGGTGCTGCTGGCCTATTGCCATGAGGTGGGCGCCGGGGTGCCCAAGGATCCTAGATCCGTGGTGACCCTGATGACCCGCGCCGCCAACTCCGGATATGCCGAGGCCCAGTTCAATCTGGCCCTGTATTACAGTCAGGGTCTGTACCAGACCGCCAAGGATCAGAAAGAGAGCTTCCGCTGGGCCAAGCTGGCGGCGGATCAGGGTTACGCCCAGGCCGAGCGTTTTGTGGGCGCCTGCTATGAATACGGCATTGGCGTTCAGGAAAATCCGGCTGAAGCTGCGATTTGGTACAACAAGGCCGCCGCGCAGGGCCTCGCTAGGGACGGCAATGTGTTCAACCGGGTACGCGAATACAGCATGCCGTAGCGTTTTATGCAAATATCCGGCCACAAAGTGGCCGGATATTTGCATAACGTATGCTATGCATAGTCGGGGATTGGACACTCTCATTGCGGCGGCCATGCGCAATCTTCCCACCGGCGCGTTCATTTGCGACAGGAAAGGCATTGTGCAGTTCATCAATGCCGCCTATGCCAGCTATCTTCGTCTGCGTCCGGACGAGGCTGTCGGCCGCCATATTACGGAACTTATTCCCGATTCCGGCATTCCGGCGGTGCTCCGTTCAGGCAAGGCCGAGTTGCGTCAGATACGGCGCTTCCCCAACGGCGGCGCGACGCTGATCGTCAACCGCGTTCCTCTTTTTGACGAGGACGGCGAACTGATCGGCGCTCTGAGCATGACTCTTTTCGACACGGCGGCCCAGGTTAAAGATCTTCTGGAGCATGTGCGCTGCCTGGACATAAAGGTCAACTCCTGCCAGCGACAGATCAAAAGCGCCCTGTCCGCGCCGTATACCATTGAATCCATTGTCGGGGAAAGCGAGAACGTCAGGGCGTTCAAATCCCTTTTGCTGCGCTACGCCCACACGGATGCGGCGGTGCTCATTCTCGGGGCCACGGGCACGGGCAAGGAACTGGCGGCTGGCGCCATCCATACCGCCAGTTCCCGCGCGGAGGGCCCGTTTGTGGGCATCAACTGCGCGGCAATTCCCAAGGAGCTCTTCGAATCCGAGGTCTTCGGCTACGCGCCGGGCGCTTTTTCGGGCGCGCGCAGAGAGGGAAGCATCGGCAAAATTGAAGTGGCCCACCAAGGAACACTTTTTCTCGACGAAGTGGGCGATCTGCCCATGTCGGCGCAGGCCAAGCTGCTGCGTGTGCTTGAGGAAAAGTGCCTTTTCCGCCTGGGTTCCTCGCAGCCGAGGGATGTGGACTTCCGCTTGGTGGCGGCCACCAACCGCGACTTGCGGGCCATGATCACGGCGGGAACTTTTCGTGAGGATCTGTATTACCGCATCAACGCCATGAAACTGCGCCTGCCCGCCCTGCGCGAGCGCCGGGAGGACATCCCCCTGCTGGTGCGCTTTTTTCTCGACCATATGGGCGCGGGCGAAGTGGTCTGTACGGAAGAAGCCATGAACGTGCTGATGGAATATCCCTGGCCCGGCAATATCCGTGAACTGCGCAACGCCGTGGGACATGCCCTGAGCCTGTGCTGCGGGGGTCGGATCGTCGTGCATGATCTGCCGCCGGAGTGCTGCCGGGCCGGGTGGGGAAAAGATATGGCGGCTGGCTCCTTGCAGGCGATTACCATGAATGTGGAAGGGCAGACCATAGAAAAAGTTTTACGCGAAACCGGCGGCAATAAGGTTAAGGCGGCGGCCATACTGGGTATTTCCAGGGCCGCTCTGTATGAAAAAATAAAAAAATTGCGTATGGCGAAAGCTTTTGATGAAGCGACAGTTCAGCTGAAAATTCGTGAAAAAAACGCGATCGATAAGAAAATGTCAACTTAACGAGACATAAGACAGCATTTGTCTAAAAAAATTGACAGATTTTTATGAGGCCATCCACATATAAATGTGGATGGCCTCTTTTTATTATATAATTTCAATTTGTTATGGGTATATAAAAATGCAGGCATCCTTGGCATGATATTTGTAATTTTATGCACAAGCTCAGACGTGCGGGTTTCATCGTCCGGAAGTGCGATTGGCCCGCAGACACCTTTAAAGAGAGGAGACAATGAACAGAGACAGTTGGGGAAAATGCCTTGAACGGCGCCGGGCATGCGATGCAGCGAAAGTGCGTGGTCGGGTAAACGGCACGCACACCAAGGGTAAGAGAGGACACTCTAATGGAATTTTTTCAATATCTACCTGATGTATTTTCTTGGTTGAACCTGCTGGTGTTGATTGCCAGTTCCATCGGCGGGCTGTTTTTCGGCGCGATGCCCGGCCTTTCGCCGACTATGGCTGTGGCGCTCATGGTGCCTTTTACGTTCTACATGCCGCCCACCACCTCGCTGATCATGCTGGGGGCGGTATATACCAGTTCCGTGGCCGGCGGCAGCATTTCGGCCATTCTGCTGAGCATTCCCGGCGCGCCGGCTTCCATCGCCACCCTGATGGAGGGGCCGGCCATGGCCAGGCAGGGGCGTGGCGAAGAAGCCCTGTATACCAGTTTCTGCGCCCATGTGGTGGGCGGCGTATTCGGCGTGCTGGTGCTGCTTTGTTTCGCGCCTCCGCTGGCCCGCTTCGCCATGCGCTTCGGCCCATCAGAGCTTTTCTGGACGGCCATTTTTGGCATCACGGTCATCACCGGCTTGTCGTCCGGAGGCATGCTCAAGGGGCTGTTCGGCGGCTCGCTGGGCATGCTCATTTCAACCATCGGCTACAGCCAGATTTCCGGTGATCCGCGTTTTATTTTTCATGAAGACCTTTCCAGCGGCATTGCCCTGGTGCCCGCGCTCATCGGTTTTTTCGCCATACCGCAGGTTATTGACCTCATGCGCGATGCCCATGTGAAACTGGCCAAGCTGGATGTGAAGGCCAAGAAGGGCATGCTGCGGCGCGTCATCAAGAGCCTTGCCGCCTATGCGCGCACTCTCACCCTCGGCAGCACGCTGGGCACTGTCGTCGGCATCATCCCCGGCGCAGGCGGCCAGATTGCAGGGCTTATGGCCTATGACCAGGTAAAAAAACTGAGCAAGCACCCCGAACGCTTCGGCCAGGGCAACCCAGAGGGGCTCTGTGCTTCGGAATCGGCCAACAACGCCACTGTGGGGCCTGCCCTGATTCCCATGCTGACGCTGGGCATTCCCGGCTCGCCCACGGCGGCGGTGCTGTTGGGCGGCCTGCTCATCCATGGTCTTTTCCCTGGGCCGGATCTGTTCACCAAGCATGCCGGCGTCACCTATACCTTCCTGGGTGGTCTCCTGCTGGCGCAGTTTGCCATGTTCGCCCTGGGTATCCTGGCTTCGCGCTATTCGCAGTATGTGGCCAACGTGCCCAATCACATCATGTTCGGGGCCGTGGTCATCCTCTGCGTTTTCGGATCGTACTGCGTGTCCAACAATTTTACCGATGTGCTCATCATGTTCGTGCTGGGTATGGCCATGTTTGCGCTGGACAAGCTGGGCTTCCCCAGCGCGCCCCTAGTGCTGGGCATAATTCTCGGCCCCATCGCCGAAGAGAACTTCCTGCGCGGCAGAATGATCGCTGAAACGGATGTGGGTCTGTTCTTCTATTTCTGCACTGGAGAACTCAATCTGATTCTCATTGCCCTGAGCGTGTTCAGCTTTGCCTGGGGCATCGTCGGCGAAATAAAGTACGCCCGCAAGCGCGCGGCCGAGGCATAGGAGGCTTCCATGATTTTCTTGCAACGGGAATTTATGGCTGCGGTCTGCATGAGCCTCCTGACGACCCTGTTCGCGGTCAATGTGTCGGATCTGTCAGAAGAGGCGGGCCTCCTGCCCCGGTTGCTGATCTGCTTTATGGCCGGGGTCAATGTTCTGCAATACGTCCTTGCCCTGTACAGACGGGGAGGGCGCAACCTGCTCGATGCCCTGAAGGGCTATCCCTTCCCCCTGGTGCTCAAGCTGTTCGCGCTTACGCTGGCCTATATTGCCGTACTGCTGCCCCTGGGCTTTTATGCGGCCTCTTTCCTCTACTTTTGGGCGGGTTCGCTTCTGGCCAACCCGACTCCTCTGAACGGGCGCATTGTAACCCAGCGCGCGCTGGGCTGCGCCTTGTTTGTGGGCGGGTTGTGGCTGCTGTTTTCCTGGGGGCTGGGCGTGCTCATTCCCCTTGGCGAGATATGGCCCTGACGTGCGGATGTTCCGGCTGTTAACCGAATTTTATTTAAGGAGTAGTTGAGATGAGAAAAAGTCTTTGTTCCCTCCTGTGCCTGTGTGCCATCGCGTTTTCCGGCGCTGTGGTCCATGCCGCTCAAACGGCGGACGGCTATCCAGCCGCTCCGGTGAGCCTGGTGGTGGTTTATACGCCTGGCGGCGCCACGGATCTGCAGGCCCGCATTTCCTGCATGGTGGCCCAGAAGAAGGAATACTTCGGTCAGCCCTTTGTCGTGTTGAACAAGCCCGGCGCGGGCGGCCAGATCGGCTGGAACTGGATGATGGAGCGGGGCAGCCGTGACGGACTGACTATCACTGCCTACAACATGCCGCACTTCATCGCCCAGTCCATCATCTACAAGACCAAGTACAGCGCTGACGCCTTTGAGCCGCTGGCCAACTGGGGCGCGGATCCGGCCGTACTGGTGGTTGCCAAGAACAGTCCTGTCAAGTCCGTTGACGACCTGGTCAAGTTCGCCAGGGAAAACCCCGGCAAGCTGACCATCAACGGAGCGGGCCTCTATGTGGGCCATCATGTCGCCACCCTGCAGTTGCAGAAGGATGCCGGCATCAAGTGCACCTATATTCCAGAAAAGGGCGGCACCGACGCCATGCAAAGCGTTCTGAGCGGCAAGGTGATGGCGGGCTTCAACAATCTTTCCGATGCCGGGCGCGCCCAGGATCGCCTCACCATTCTGGCTATCGCGGATGTGAAGCGGCACGAATTCCTGCCCGATGTGCCGACCTTCCAGGAACTGGGATACAACGGCGTGGATGACACGAGCGTCAACTTCCGCGGCTACGCCATGCCCAAGGGAGTGGATCAGGCCATCGTGGACAAGGCCGCCGGAATTGCCGTCAGGATGTTCAATGATGAGGAAGTGCTCAGGCGCATGAGGGACAGCTACTCTCCCATGCTGATTCTTGACCGCGCCGAGGTGCAGGCAATGTTCAAGGACAAGCAGGCCAAGCTCCAGGAGCTCCTCCAGGAGCTCAATAAAAAGTAATGCAAGCCGCGCGTCTCTGCCACGTTGGCGGCAGAGACGTTTTTTACATCACCCCAAACCGTGATAGGAGCGGATACGATGAAAACTGTGGCAGAACAGATGGAACTGGCCCGCAAGGCGCAGGAGGCTGTGGCCGAGTACACGCAGGAACAGATAGACGAGGTCTGCCTGGCTATCGGCTGGGAGGTGTACCGCGATGAAAACATCGCCAAGCTGGCCCGGATGGCGGTGGAAGAAACCGGCTACGGCAATGTGGAAAGCAAAATTCTCAAGCACAAGCGCAAGGTCGGCGGAGTTATGCACGACATCAGGGGCGCGGCGAGCGTGGGCCTCATGGAGCGGGACGAAGCAAGCGGCATCTCGAAATACGCCAAGCCTGTGGGCGTGGTCTGCGCCATTTTGCCCGCCACCAATCCCACGGCCACCTGCGGCGGCAAGGCTGTGGGCATCGTCAAGGGCCGCAACGCCGTTATTTTCAAGGCCAGTTCCCGCGCGCTCAAATGTACGACGGAAACCGTCAGGATGATGCGTGAAGGCCTCAAAAAAGTGGGCGCGCCCGAGGATTTGATCCAGATTCTTGAGGACTCCAGCCGCGACGGCATCGCGGAACTGATGCGGGTTTCGGATCTGGTGGTGGCCACAGGCAGCGGGGCCGTGGTGCGCGCGGCCTATTCCAGCGGCACGCCCGCCTACGGTGTGGGGCAGGGCAACGCGGTGGTCATTGTGGCCGAGGACGCGGACCTTGTGGAAGCCGCCGAAATGATCTGCGCCAGCAAGCTCTTTGACTACGCCACATCCTGCTCTTCCGAGAACGCGGTCATCGCCGTGGCCGACGTCTACGAACCGTTTATGGAAGAGATGCTGGCCCATGACTGCCACCTGGTGAGCGGCGCGGACAGGGAAAAGCTCCAGAACCATATGTGGAAGGTCAACGCCAAGGGCAAGCTGGCCCTCAACCCGGACATCATCGCCAAGTCCGCCAAGGTCATTGCCGACGGCGCGGGCATCGCCATCCCCGACGGCGCGGACATACTGCTGGTGGAGGGGCGGGAGCCCATTGCCGACGACAAGTTCCACGACGAGAAAATTTCGCCGGTACTCACCGTCTACAAGGCCGTCGACTTCCAGGACGCCTACCGTATTCTCACGGAACTGACCAGCAGGGTGGGGCGCGGTCACTCCTGCGGCATCCATACCTGGCGGCGGAATTACATCGACTATCTCGGCGCGCGCATGAAAACCTCGCGGGTGACCGTGCGCCAGCCCATGAGCGCGGGCAACGGCGGGCACCCCTTCAACCGCATGCCGTCCACAGCCACGCTGGGCTGCGGCACCTGGGGCGGCAACATCACCACGGAAAACGTCCACTGGAGGCAGTTCATCAACGTGACCTGGGTCAATGAACCGGTATCGCCCTGGGGCTTCACGGACGAGGAAATGTGGGGCGAGTTCTGGAAGAAGCACGGCAAATAATCCGGGGATCGGTATACCTGATTTCTTGAAAAAGGAACTGTTATGAATCTTTTTGAATACCAGGCCAAGGAAGCCTTCCGGGAATGCGGCATAGCGACGCCCAAGGGCGTGCTTGTCCGCTCCGAGGAGGAGCTGGACGCGGCTTTTGCTGAAATGGGCTTTCCCTGCGTGCTCAAGTCCCAGATCTTGCGCGGGGGGCGCGGCAAGGCCGGTTTGATCCGGGTGGTCAAGGACGTGACGGCGGGCAGGAAGGATGCCGGAGAACTGTTCGCCTCCGAGCACAACGTGCGCATGCTGCTGGTGGAAGAGGCTGTGGACATCGCCCGCGAAATTTATCTGGCGATCACGATGGACCCGGTCACGGGCACGGCTCTGCTCATGGGTTGCGCCGAGGGCGGCGTGGATATTGAAAGCCTGGCCGCCACACAGCCGGAAAAGATCGTCCGTGTGAATGTGGATATGGCCGAGGGGCTCGGCGGCTATCATGTGAACAATCTGGTCTACGGCATGGGCCTTTCCGGCGATACGGGCAAACAGGCGGGGGCGGTGGTTCGTGGCTTGTACAAGGTGTTCCGCAGCCGGGACGCCCAACTGGCCGAGATCAATCCCCTGTTCATTACCGGCGACGGGCGGGCCGTGGCCGGCGACGGCAAACTGATCATTGACGACAACTCCCTGCCCCGGCAGCCGCGCTATCCGCTGATCCGCGATTATTTCGACTCGGACGTGGAATTTGAGGCGGCGCAGGAGGGCATCCCCTATCTGCGCTTCAACGGCGACATCGCGCTGATGTGCGCTGGTTCCGGCCTGACCACCACGGTTTTCGACCTTATCCACGACGCGGGCGGCAGCGTGGCCACCTATGTGGATTTCGGCGGCGCCAACTACACGCGGGCCGTGCGCGCCATGGAACTTTGCCTGGAAACGCCCAGCAAGGTGATTCTGGTGGTCACCTTCGGCACCATAGCGCGGGCCGACGTCATGGCCGACGGCGTGGTGGAGGCCATCAAAAAGCTTAATCCCAGGGTGCCCGTGGTGCTGCGCATCCGGGGCACTAACGAGGCCGAGGCGTTTGAAACCCTAAAACAGGCCGGGCTCACCAATCTGTCTGATACAGAGGAAGCCGTGCGCAAAGCCGTGGAACTGGCGGCGGGGAGGGCATAATGAGTGTTTTTGTCAATAAGGACAGCCGGGTGGTGGTTCAGGGCGTGACAGGCAAGGAAGGCTCGTTCTGGACAAAACACATGAAGGAAATGGGCACGCAGGTGGTCTTCGGCGTCACGCCGGGCAAGGAAGGGCAGGACGTGGCCGGCGTGCCGGTCTACCACAGCGTGCGGCGGGGCATGCGGGAATATCCCGCCGACGTGGCTATGCTCTTCGTGCCGCCGCGTTTCACCAAGGACGCCATTTTTGAAGCCCTGGACGCGGGCATCCGCAAAATCTGCGCCACAGCCGACGGCATTCCCCTGCATGAAAGCGTGCAGATCCGTAAGGCCGCGCTTTCCTGCGGGGCCATTGTGGTGGGCGGCAATACCACGGGCATCATTTCCGTGGGCGAGGCGCTGCTGGGAATCATTCCCTACTGGATCGACAGCGTTTACAAAAAAGGGCACGTGGGAGTTATGACCCGCAGCGGCTCGCTGACCAATGAAGTGACCGCCGAGATCATCAAGGGCGGCTTCGGCGTTACCACGCTGGTGGGCGTGGGTGGCGACCCGGTGCCGGGCACCCGTTTTGCCGAGCTTCTGCCCATGTACCAGGAAGACCCGGACACCCACGCCCTGGTGATCATCGGGGAACTGGGCGGCAGCATGGAGGAGGAAGTGGCCGAGGCTGTGGATGCCAAGGTCTTCACCAAGCCCCTGGTGGTATTCATGGGTGGCCGTACCGCGCCCGAGGGCAAGCGCATGGGGCATGCCGGGGCTATAGCCAGCCACGGCCACGGCACGGTGCAAGGCAAAACCGCCGCCCTGCGCAGGGCCGGAGCCAAGGTCGCCGCGCGGCCCAGCGAAGTGGGGGCGCTGCTGCGGGAACTGCTGGGCTGAGCAAGGTCGTGTGAGGTTTTCAACGGCGGCGGCTTTGCCGCCGCCGTTGCGGCGTTGGCGACAGATTTTATGCGGGCCGCCAGTCCTTGACGCCGATATCCACGGAGGCGATGCCGTTGTAGGTGTCAATGCGGGGAGTGTAGGCCAGGCGGATGGTCCGGCCCAGCAGGGAAGGCGGCAGGGCCTCGGCCATGCGCCAGGCCTTGGCCGAGAGGGTGACGCCGCTTTTCTGGTCCTGCACGCGCAGCAGCACATGCTCGCGGCTGTGCCCCAGAAAGGAGCGTTCCTTGACCAGCAGCGGCGGCGAGGCGAAAACCGGCTCGGCGTTGCCCGGCCCGAAGGGCTGCATGAGTTCCAGTTCCTTTAAAAAGCTCTGTTCGCCCGCCTGGGCGAAATCCAGCTCGCATTCCAGCGTCAGGCTGGGGCGCAGCGGCTCCGGGCCGAGGGTTTCGGTGACCACGGCGTCGAAGCGTTTGCGGAATTCCTCTAGACGCTGCCGTTCCAGGCGCACTCCCGCAGCCAAGCGGTGCCCGCCGAAACCCAGCAGGCAGGAAGCCGTGGCCGCGAGGCCGGAATGCAGGTCGAATTCGCGCACCGACCGGCCCGAACCCTTGAGGCTGCCCTGGTCTTCGCAGAGGATAATGGTGGGCCGGTAAAATTCATCCACAATGCGGGAGGCCACAATGCCCACAATGCCGGGATGCCAGTCCGGGCCGTAGAGCACCAGACCCGCGCAAGACCTGCGCTCCAGAAGTTCCGACGCCTGGATGAGGGCTGCGGCGTGGATGCGTTCCTCCTCGGCGCGGCGTTCGGTATTCAGGAAGTCCAGTTGCGCGGCCAGACGTGCGGCAGTCGCGTAATCCTTTTCGCGCAGCAGTTGCAGGGCCAGATCCGCCGCACCCATGCGCCCGGCGGCGTTGATGCGCGGGGCCAAGCGGAAGACCACCTGTCCGCCGCTCAGGGAAGCCGCCGCGTCAAAGCCGCTGACTACCTTGAGGGCCGCCATGCCCGGCCGCGCGGCTCTGGCCAGCGTTGCCAGGCCGCCGCGCACCAGAATACGGTTTTCGCCGGTCAGGCGCATGACGTCGGCCAAGGTGCCCAGCGCCACCAGATCTAGGGCCTCGTCCATTTTATAGCGTTTGCCCGTGTGCGGGGCCAGCGTCGCGTTGACGGCGGCCATGAGGTAAAAGGCCACACCCACGCCGGCCAGATGCGGGCAGGGCGAATCGTCGGGTTCGCCCATCCGGGGGTTGCAGACAGCCTGGGCCGGGGGAAATTCCGCCGGGGGCAGATGGTGGTCGGAGATGACCACGGTCATGCCCAGTTCGCGCGCGCGACGCACGGGTTCCACATCGGAAATGCCGCAGTCCACAGTCAGTAATATGCCGTAGCCCTGCGCTGCCAGAGCTTCAACCTGCGGAATGTTCAGACCGTAACCTTCGCTGCGGCGGTTCGGCAGATGGTATCCGGCCTGGATGCCGTGAGCTTCCAGCACGTCCAGAACCAGTGTGGAGGCCGTGATGCCGTCCACATCGTAATCGCCCCAGACCACCAGCTTTTTGCCGGTCAGCAGTTCCCGGGCCAGCAGTTCGGCGGCCTGCGGAATCTGCGGCCAGCGGGAGGGTGGGGTGAGCGCGTTCAAGCGCGCGAAAAGAAAATCCTCCATGTCCCCGGCCTTGGTGATGCCCCGTCGCCAGAGGATATCCAGCAGAAGCGGAGAGATGGAAAGCCGCTCGACCCAAGCGGAGGGCGGCGCGCCAGCGGGCCCTTCGCGGAATTGCCAGTTTTTCACTCTGTCCGGCCTGAATCCTGCGCCGCCGGTGTCAGGGCACACAGTGCTTCCCGCACGGCCTCCTGGCGGTCTTTGGGCACGAGGTTTTTCTGAACCATCCAAGCCAGGAATTTCAGCGAGGGTTCGTGCGTGGGGGCGATTTCAAGGGCTTTAAGCAGATAATCGATGCAACCGTTGATATCCTTGATTTCCAGAAGCGCCCGGGCCATGTTCATGTGCAGGTTTTCATCGCTCTGCGAGAGCTCCAGGGCGCGCTGGTAATATTCCACGGACTGTTGCAGCATCTTGTTCTTGCGCAGATTGATGCCGAATTCATTGAAAAGATGCTTGTGCTCGGACTCGAACGCGCCGTCGAGCTTGACCAGACGCTCGAAAATGTCCTGGGCCTTTTCCACGTCGCCGCGTTCCATATAGGTCAGGCCGATGCCGAAGTTGGCCCGCACATTTTCTTCGTCCACTTTGAGCGCGCGGGAATATTCATATTCGGCGGCGAAAGTTTCGCCTTTTTCCCGGTGTTCGTCCCCGTTGTCCACAGCATGCTGCACTTCCTGCATTTTGGGATAGACGGAATTGAGGTAAAACTCCGGTTCCGGCGCGAACTTGCTGATCAGCTCGTCCATAGTGATCTTGCGCTTGGGACCGCTGGGCACATAATTGGAGTTGAGCGGCTGGCACTCGATGACGTCGCCGTGCTGCTCAATGAACCAGAAAGTCTTCTGCACGGTTTTGCGGGTCGTGGTGCCGGTGCCCACTCTGCGGATTTCCTGTGTGGAAAATACTCCGCGCACCTCGGCCTTGCCGCTGTCGGCGGCGGGCGTGGCGGTTTTTTTTTCTTCGGGCATGACTGTTCCTTCTATTATTTGGCGACGTCCATTTCCGCCAGAATACGCCGCGCGGCCTCAGCCGGGGAAGGCGCCTCCAGAATGGGCCTGCCGATCACCAGAAAATCCGCGCCGGCGGCCACAGCCCTGGCCGGGGTCATAATCCGGCGCTGATCGCCGGCAGCGGTTCCGGACGGACGGATGCCGGGACAGAGGCAGAGCAGGCCGGGCGATACCGCCTTGATGCGCGCCGCTTCTTGGCCGGAGCAGACCACGCCGTCCAGACCCCAGCCTTGGGCGTCGGCGGCCAGATTGAGGGCGAAATCCGCCGGGGGGACGGTGATGCCGGGCATTTCGCCTTCCGCGAAGCTGGTCAGCACCGTGACGCCGAAGAGCAACGGGCGCGCGGGGCTGTCCGCCGCTAGACCGTCCACGGCGGCGCGGGCCTCGCGGCACATGCGCGCGCCGCCTTGGCAATGCAGGGTTAGCAGGTCCACGTCCACGGCGGCGGCGGCTTTGACGGCCCGGACCACGGTATGCGGAATGTCGTAAAATTTTAGATCAAGAAAAATCTTGAAGCCCAGAATTCTGAGCGATTCCAGCAGACTTGGCCCGGCCAGGGTGAACAGTTCCACGCCCACTTTACACCAAGGGACCAGTCCTTGCAGGTCCCGGGCCAGGGACAGGGCCGCATCCTTGCGGGGCAGATCCAGGGCGACGATAAGCTGGGCCATTGATGTTCCTTGCCGTGACGGACAGTTGCGCCGGGTTCAGTGGGCGAGCAGTTCTTCCACCAGTCGGGAGTTGCGGCCCGGAGTCAGTGTGGCCGCCAGATACACGGCCCGCAGGGCATCGTAGGCCGCGTTCAGATCGTCGTTGACCACCAGGGCGTCGTACCAGCGGGCTTCAAGCATTTCCCGGCGGGCGTTGCTCATGCGGCGCTGTATGGTGTCTTCGTCATCCATGCCGCGGCTGCGCAGGCGGCGTTCCAGTTCGGCCATGCTTGGTGGCAGGATGAAGACAAAGGTCGCTTCCTCAAGCGTCAGCTTGAGCTGGGCCGCGCCCTGTACGTCGATGTCGAAAAGCACGTCTTGGCTCTGGCGCAGCATTTCTTTGACCGGTGCCAGCGGCGTGCCGTAAAAATTGCCGTGCACCTCGGCCCATTCCGCGAAAGACTGTTCCGCGCGACGGCGCTCAAATTCTTCCCGGCTCAGAAAAAAATAGTCCTTGCCGTGCGTTTCTTCCTGGCGTGGCTGGCGCGTGGTGCAGGACACGGAGTAGCCGAAATGCGGAAATTCCGCCAGAAGCCGCTTGGTCAGAGTGGTCTTGCCCGCCCCGGACGGGGCGCTCAGAACCAATGCTATGCCTTCGCGCCGCATCAGTCCCCTTCCTCCTGTGTAAAACGCTGGCTGATGGTTTCAGGCTGGATGGAGGAGAGGATCACGTGGTTGGAATCCGTCACCAGAATGGAGCGCGTCTTGCGCCCCTGGGTGGCGTCGATGATCCGTCCCTCGGCCCGCGCGTCCTCACGCAGACGCTTCATAGGCGAGGAAGAAGGGTTGACGATGCCCACCACCCGTCCGGCCAGCACATAATTGCCGAAACCTATATTGATAAGTTTGTCGCCGGGCATGGATTCATTCCAGGTTCTGGACCTGCTCGCGGCATTTTTCCAGTTCGTTCTTGAAATCCACCACCAGACGGGAAAGCTGCACATCGGGCAGTTTGTTGCCGCAGGTGTTGATCTCGCGGAAGCATTCCTGCAGGGTGAAATCCAGCCGCCGCCCGACGTCGCCGTAGCTTTGCAGCAGATTGCGCAGACGCTCCAGATGGGTATTCATGCGGGTCAGCTCTTCGCTGACATCCAGACGGTCGGCCAGAACAACCACTTCCTGAAGTAGGCGGGTTTCCTCCAGCTCCTGTCCGCTCTGGGCCAAGGCATCACCCAAGCGCTCCCGCAGCAGGCTGGCGCGCTCTTCCTTGATGGCCGGGGCGCGTTCGGCGATGAGGCCGGTCCATTCCTCCATGCGCAGAATGCGGGAGTGCATGTCCGTAGCCAGAGCGCGGCCCTCGGCGGCGCGGGCTTCGTTCCAGTCCTCGAGGGCCAGGGTCAGTCCGTCCTCCAGCAGGGCGACGAGGTTCTCGTTCAGCTCTTCGCCGGCATCGCCCCAGAGGGAGGAAATCTGTAGCAGGGCATTGTAGTCGGGCCTGAAGTCCTCGCCGCGCGAGGCGGCCAGGCTGTATAGGCTTTCCAGCATGGCCGCGGCCTGCAGGCTGTCAAAGCGCGGACTGGGCGCGGAACCGGCCGCGTATTGCAGGGCCAGACTGATGTCCACACGGCCGCGCGCGGCAAAACGTCGCGCCACTTTTTCCAAGTGCGGCTCCAAGCTGCGCACGGCCACGGGCAGACGCCATTTGATGTCCAAATGACGTCCATTGACGCTTTTGACTTCCCATTGCTGGGTGATATTGGCGTTTTCTACCAGACAGCGTCCAAAACCGGTCATACTGCGGAGCATAGATTCTCCTGCTATGAACTGTGTCTGACAAGTATAGAGCAAGGGGCGGGGGAATGCAAGAAAGGCCGCCATCGCAACGGCGGCCTTTCAGTATGGCAATCCGACGGATTCCGTCAGCTTCCTCAGGAAAAACCGCCACCGCCGCAGGAGGACATGCCCGTGCCCATGGGGCGCACCGGGCCGGGTTTGAAGGGAAACGCTCCGGTTTTCAGAGGGCTTGGGACGCTCATCTGGCGTTCCGCGGCGGTGGACCCGCATTGGGGACAGACCGGCGGCATGGCGTCTCCGGTCAGGACCAGTTCCTCAAATTTTTCTCCGCAGGTTGTGCAAAGAAAGTCGTACATGGGCATAATGGCCTCCGGTAGCAGGAATGTTCGTCCGCCGGACCCGGCAGTGGGGCTTGCCGACGGGCCTTGCCTGCATATATAAGATGCGTATCGGCAAGGCAAGAGACGCGAGCTCTTCTTGGCGCCGTAAACCAGTCAACCGTGTCCTGCCGGAGCCATGCATGGCGGTCCCGTCGGGACCTGTCCAAGGAGTAAAGAGTATGAAAAAGATTTTATTGCTGGCCGGAGATTTTGTGGAAGACTATGAAGTGATGGTGCCCTTTCAGATGCTCCAGATGGTGGGCTATGAAGTGCATGCCGTCTGCCCCGGCAAAAAAACCGGCGATACGGTGAGGACCGCCATTCATGACTTTGAGGGCGACCAGACCTACTCCGAAAAGCGCGGTCACAATTTTGTCATCAATTATGATTTCGACAAGGTCAATACCGCCGATTACGCGGGTTTGGTCGTGCCTGGCGGCCGCGCTCCGGAATATCTGCGTCTGAATTCCCGCCTGCTGGAAATCGTGCGTGAGTTCAACGCGGCCAAAAAACCCATTGCGGCTGTCTGCCACGGCCCGCAGATCCTAGTCTCCGCCGGGGTGCTGAAAGGCTGCACCTGCACCGCCTACCCGGCGGTGAAGCCCGACGTAGTGGACGCCGGGGCCACTTGGACCGACACCAATGAAACCTTCACCAACGCGGTGGTGGACGGCAACTTGGTCACGGCCCCGGCTTGGCCCGCGCATCCGGCCTGGATCGCGGCCTTTATCAAGATGCTGGGCGGCAAAATCAGCGTTTAGTCAACTTGCGCCGCATATAAAAAAGGGACTTCGGCCCCCTTTCTTCATGCTTCATGTTTTTTCAGTTCCACCAGCAGGCCTTTTTCCGTGACCTGCACGGGCCGCGCGGACAGCAGGCCGGTCAGTGCGTCGGGCTGACCATCCGCGCCCGCCGCCGGGGCGCGGAACAGGCAGGGAGCGTAAAATTCGTTGACACCTTTGCACCATACGCCGAAGTCGTGCCCGGTTTCCGGATCTTCATGTTTCGCTTTTGGAGGGGAGTGCTTCAAGGCGTCGGCGGCCACCAGCATGCTTGGCAGGTCGAGTTGGTTCCGCAAAAAACGCTGGTGACGGCGTGCCACGGCTTCGCGCGTCAAGGCGGCGCGCCTGAGTTTGACGGCCTGGGGCAGATGATCGGCAAAGGCGTCCGCCGCCGTGCCCGGCCGTCGCGAATAGGGAAAGACGTGCGCATAGCTCAGGGGCATGCGTTCAATCAGTTCCAGCAGCAGGCGCAGGTCTTCGGCCGTTTCGCCGGGAAAGCCCACTAGGATGTCCGCCCCCAGTCCCATGCGCGGCCAGTGGGCCGCCAGAGATGCCACGGCTTCTTCCAGCATGGCCGCCGTATAATGGCCGCGCCCCATGCGCTTGAGCACCGCCGGACTGGCGTGCTGGAGCGAAATATGTAAATGCGGGCAGAGCATGCGGCATGCCGTCAAGGTGGCCAAGCCGCGTCCGACCAGCTGAGAAGGCTCTAGAGAGCTGATCCGCAGCCGCGCCCGGCCCTCGAATTTCGGGGCCAGATTTTCGTCCAGAAAGCGTAGCAGGTCCCAGAAGTCGCCGTAGCCGGGGACGTCGCGTCCGTATTGGCGCAGATTGACGCCGGAAAGCATCAGTTCCGCATAACCGGCGCGCAGCAGGCGGCGGGCTTCCTCCAGAACTTCTTGCGGGGCGCGGCTGCGGGGCTTGCCGCGTGTGAGCGGTACAATGCAGTATGTGCAGCGGTGGGCGCAGCCGTCCTGCACTTTGAGCACAGGTCGGGCACGCCGGAAGGCGCTGATCTGAAAAGGTGGAAAAGCCGTATCCGCCGGGAACGCGGGAATGCTTTCCCTAGGCCACGGACCGCGCAGCAGGCGGCTTTTATCCTCCTGCGGCACCAGAAGGTCCGGTTCGGCCCAGATCGCGTCGGGTCGGGGACGGAATTTCGCGAACAGACGGGCCGCGCAGCCGGTGAGGATCAGGCGGGCGGCCGGGGCTTCGCGCCGCAGGCGGAAAACCGCGTTGCGCGCGTCGCGTTCGCCCTTGGCGGTGATGGCGCAACTGTTGACGCAGAGCACGTCGGCCTTACCCGGCGTATCGCACTCCACGCCGCCCAGCTTTTGCCAAGCTTCGCGCAGGGATTGGCTTTCGTACTGATTGACCTTGCAGCCGAAGGTGGCAATGAAGAATTTCCAGGCAGGCATAGCCGCTGATGTACGCAAAAGCGCCCTCCTTGACAAGCGCGGGCGGGCCGGGTCAGGCTGAAACATGCGCTGTTTCTTGTTGTTTTGCTGGCTGCTGTGTTGCGCGCCCGGCATGGTTCATGCTTTGCCGTCCGTGCCGGATGTCCCGGCGGAGGACGAGCTCAATCTCTACTGTCTGCGCCTGTCCTATCCCGTCGTGAGCGCCCTGGAGCGTGACGACGACGGCGCGCAATGGCTGGCGCTGTCCGATGGCCGCCGGGTGCTTTACAGCCGGGCGCGGGCCGAACTTCAGGTTGATCCCTGGAATGTGGACGTGCGGACCAGCATGGCCGACCTCTACCCTCTGGATCCGGAACGTCCCGCCACTCCGGCGGGCGTCGCGCTTGGGCGGCGGCGCTCCTACGCACTACTGGCAGCTTTGTACGGCGCGGATGCCGGAGAGGTGGGCAGGGGCCTGCGCACGGTGCTACTGCTGGGGCAGTCCGTCCGCATGACAAGAGCGGCGGCGCTGGCCCTGCGAAAAGTGGAACCCGTGCTGGCCGAAGCCGTGCGCCAAGATCCGGGATTGCGCGGCCTGCTCAAGTCTGACGGCGGTTTTTTGTGGCGCCGCGTGGCCGGTGAACAGCGCATGAGCCCGCATGCCTATGGCGTGGCCCTGGACTTGGGCGCCCGGCGCGCGCCCTACTGGCGCTGGAGTCGCCTGCGGCCCCATCCCATGCAGCAAGGTTATCCTCAGGCCATTGTGGCGGCCTTTGAATCGCAGGGCTTCATCTGGGGCGGCAAGTGGCACGAGTACGACCTCATGCACTTTGAATACCGTCCGGAACTGATCTGCAAGGCGCGCATTCTGCTGGGGCTGGAAAAAATGAACGCCGCCGGTTTCAAAACCGGCGGCGCGACGGACGAAATGGAGCCTCGCCTTTGAGGAGATGCGCTTAGTTGCCGGTGGCGGCGGCCTCGTCCACAACCCAGATCAGATCGCCGATGCTCGGACGGACCATCTGGGCGGGCAGGGTAGGTTCGGCCAGAAGATTGAGGGCGCGGGAAAGCACGTCGTGTTTTTCCGCGCCGGTGACCAGAAACATGCAGCAGCGGGCGTTGTTGATGACCGGCAGGGTCAGGGTCAGACGGTCGGCCTTGCGTTCGGGCACGTACTGGTCAATGACCAGGCGTTTTTTCTCGGCCAAGGCCGGAGAGTTGGGGAAGATGGATCCAGTGTGCCCGTCCTCGCCCATGCCCAGCAGCATGAAGTCGAAGCGCGGCAGTTCCTGCGGGCCGAGATTGAAGCCGTTGCGGATCTGCTGTTCGTACTTGACGGCGGCCTCCACCGGGTCGGCTTCGCCGCGCATGCGGAAAAAGTGCGTGGCAGGTACTTGGCTCAGCAGTTCGCGTCGGGCCAGACCGTAGTTGCTCTCCGGGTGCTCGGGTCCCACACAGCGTTCATCCACCCAGAAAAAGGTCATTTTGTCCCAAGGCAGCCGGTCCGTCCAGTCGCTGGCGGCCAGCAGACTGAAAAGGGGGATGGGGGTCTGTCCGCCGGAAAGGGCGATCTTGAATACGCCGCGTTCGGCCACGGCTTCTTCGCATGCCGCCGCCAGGATGTGAGCGGCGCGTTCGGCCATGGCGGCAGGATTTTTGTGGATATGCACGGAAAGATGGATGGAACGGCTACGGCCCTGCATGTGAGGCTCCTTGCGTAAATGCCGCCGGATTCACGCCGGCGGAAGCTTTCGTACTTAAACCGCCCTACTATGGCACAGATGTCTTGGAGAGAAAAGCCATATTTTCACTCCGCTGCTAACCTGCTGAAGATACTTCCGCATTTGTCTTTCGGTCGTCAGCTGGAATCAGTTTTGAAAGATGGGCGAGAGGCAGAAACCCAAAGGATGATTATGCCCCGGCTTGTCGCACGCTTGCAGAATGTCGGGGACATCGACAATATGCAGCACTTCGGCATTGCTCAACCCCAAGGTGCGCCATCCGGCGGAGCAGGTGAGCGGCCTCGCCGCCAGAATTTGCTGGCCCTGCGGACTCTGCCCGTCCAGTTCGATGCTCCAGCGCTGCTCGAAATCCTCGCCCGGCGCGATGGGCCGGGCCGTATTGAGAAAACGGCGCAGCAGTTTCGTGCCGTCCGGGCCGCTGAAGGTGGCGTCTAGATCCAGATTGTTCACGGAAACGTCACCTGTGTTGCGGGCCAGCACATGCGCCACCAGCACCAGGGTTTTGCCGTCGGAAAGCAGACCCGCGCTGGCCGTGCAGGATTGCAGGGCCAGAATGCCGTCCATGCGTTTTCGGGTGGCGGCGTTCCTGCGGATCAGCCCATCATGGCGGGCAGTCAGGCGCGCGAGCAGGGCGGCGCGAAGCTGTTTGGCCAGTTCGGCGGCGTTGACCAGTTCTCGGACGACCCATCCGCCCGGTCCATGCTCCATGCTCAGGATCAGGGGAAAGGTGCGCTTCAGCTGCGGATGCTGGATGCTGGCGGAGATCAGAACCGTACCGTTTTCAGTCCGGCGTATGCTGAGGCTGGAGGTGAGCTGGGCCAGAAAGTCGGGCGGCAGCAGAATCAGCGGATGTTGCAGCAGTTTTTGCGGATCATCCTCTTGGGTCGCCTCGCCCTTGGGCGGTTCTTCCTTGCTCAGAAATTTTTTGAGCAGACCGGTCTGGATGATGTTTTTCAGATCATGAATTTGGTCCGGTCCGCGTTTGAAAAAGGCAAAAACTTCCATGACGGCCTTGGCCAGATGTTCGGAGAGGGTGTTGAAATCCACGAGCAGGGCCAGCTCTTCCGGCTTGGGCGGCGTGAGGGCCCCAGTCAGGCGGATAAAGGCATACTCGCTGCTCTGGCGGTACTGGTAATAGCGCCAGCCGTAAAGGCCGCCCGCAGTCAGGGCTGCCACCAGCAGGGCCGTGGTCAGGGCCAGAAGATGCGCGCGCGCCATGGCGATCAATGGGGAAAGCAGGGGCAGCTTCATGAGTTTTTCCGCCGTTTGTTGAGGGGGGAGGCAAGATTTTTCTGCCCGCATTCCAGTGCCGGTTCTGGACGGCGCAAGCGTCCCCGGCCTAGGCGTAGGGGCAGAGGCGTCACCGGTCTGAGCGGGGCCAGATCCAGACGGATGATGCTCCATGCGCCCAGCGGCAGGCCGCGCAACCAGGTATTGCAGGGCGCGGCGACGCATTGTCTGTTCCAGGTGCGCATGGGCCCGGCAAGGGTGCTCAGGCTGGTCAGACGGCCGGTTCCGAAGCGCCTGAGCATCCGCCAGACGCGCCACCAGCTGTGCCCCGGAGCTGGCCAGACGGCTTCGCGGCCGCTCAGGCGACGGCAGAAACCGGGCAGGGACGCGGTATTCCAGAAGGTCACGGCCAGACCCCGCGCCGCCACTCGTAAGGCCTCGCTCACACTGGCCGCGAGAGCGTCGTCGTCGGCGGCCGTAACATGCAGCACAACCCAGTCAAACTCATTGTCCCCAAAGGGCAGGTGGTCATCGGCGGCGGCTTCCACCTCGGCTTTGGCGGCGGCATTGATGGTTGCTTGCGCCCGCAGACAGGGCGTCCGCTCCGTGCCGGTCACGTTAAAACCGCATTCCCAGAGCAGGGGCAGAAACATGCCTTCGCTGCAGTTGATTTCCAGAAGGCTTGCGCCCAAGCGCGGCCAACCCGCCAAGCTCTCCTGCAGCAGGCGCATTTGAAGGCTTAGGGCGAAATGCCCCGCAGGGCCTGATGACCATTGCTTTTCCATCAACTGTGACCTTTTTCCTCTTTGTCAGCCAGAGTCGGGCACAGCTCATTATTTTGCAAAGCTAGGAAAATGGCAAGGGGAGGTGTGTGATTTTTCAGCGTATTCCGGACGGAAGCGCCGCCGGATTTATGGCACACTGCGCTGGTCGCGTAGCGTGATCTCCGTGATTTCCGAAGGCACGAGCAGGCGCAGGGAAAGCCTGCCCACAGGTCGCTGTCGGGGCTCACATACAGAGTGGCGTCTCCCGCGTGATAGCCTCCAGCCAGAAAGCCGTCGTTGAAAAAAGTCACCAGTTGGTTGACCCCGGCCAGCTGGCCGCCGTGGGGTGGCCGGAAAGCTGAAGGTCCGCGTTCTCCCCGGCGCTCTGCGCGATCAGGCGGGGGGGCTGGCAAGATGCGCGTGACGTCCGGGGGCGCTCCCGCCAGGGCTTGCGGAATGTCTGGACCGGGGCCTTCTGATCCGTGACGCCGCCGGCGCCAATTGCCGCCACGTCATACCCAGCGTGACACATTGAAGGGGCTTGCCGGGCTCGCCGTGGCAGCGGGGGTTCTTCCTTTTGCGCAGTTTGCTGCCGCTGCGGCTGATTCCTCGCACAAAATCCTGATCGCGTATTTTTCCCATACCGGCAATACCCGGACCGTACTCCCCCGGCCATGATTCCTCCTGCATGGTCGGCGAGAATTTTTTTCATATACGGCCCTTTTTTTTCTTTCTCTCCCTGCTGCTGAGTTTGTGCACGTCCGGCAGGGCCTACGCATGCCGGACGTGCACAAACTCAGCCCTGCCCTGCTCCGTCTGCCGCGAGCTCTGGACGGTCTGCACACCGTCCGGTTTCGGATCTGCATATCAGTCCGGCCTTTCCCCGCGACTGGGTACGGGCTATGGTGGACACGGTCAACGCGCTCAAGCCGGATCCAATCGTAATCGCCAGCGATCTGGCCGACGGACCGCCCGCCTGACACAGCGGAGACATCACGCCGCTGGCGCAATCGCGCGCCTCTGGGCGTGCTTTCCTGCGCGGGCAATCATGAATATTACTGAGCTACCAAGGCCGGATGAAAAAAGCCACGAAGAGAGCATCTATACCCCCTATAGAAAGCGCCCACGTGGTTCTGAAAATGCGGGGACGGCAATTGGCGCCGGCGGCGTCACGGATCAGAAGGCCCCGGTCCAGACATTCCGCAAGCCC
>APFI01000136.1 GCA_000403945.1 Desulfovibrio sp. Dsv1 | reverse complement strand
GATTTTACTCGGAAGAGTCATCAGGGAATCATGAAATGACTTCTAGTCTTGGCCAGGACAGCCCCTTTCAAAATACGAAAGTTTAAATGTTATATAGTACTAGGCCGCGATCAGCGGTTTTTTTTGTTATGCGCGCTTCCTGCAAAGGCATTTTTGGTCGGCCATTTCTGCAACGCGCCGCATTTCAGCATTTGTCTGTCCTGACTTTGGCCACGATGCCGCGCCGGGCCATTTCCTCCACGGCCTTGCGACAGAATTCCGGCAGCAGATCCTGGGCCTGCGGACTCAATCCCACCCGCATGGTTTTATAGTCAAAGGGTTGTAGGCCGATGACCACCGCCTCGGGTCTGTGCCCGGCTAGGTGGCAAGTGATCAGCGTGTCCAGCAGATCCGTCTGATGCATAGAGTCGCAGAAGCTCAGGCTCTTGCGCAGATCTTCGCCTTCCAGCAAATAGACCGTGCCCGGCGCTTCCGGTCCCAGCACCACATCCAGCACCACAAGAAAGTCACACTCCAGAAGCTCCGGCATCAGCATCAGACCCTGGGTGCCGCCATCCATCAGGCGTACTTGCTCGGGCCAACGGTAGTGGGTTTCCAGATATTCCACAGCCCGCACGCCGAAGCCTTCATCCGTCAGCAGGATGTTACCCACGCCCAGAATCAGTATCCTTTTGTCGTCCACACGTCCTCCTGACAGCTGGGGAAAAATGCAAAGGTTAGAGTGGGGCACGCATGAAATGCGTCAATTGCGCTGTAAGGATGTTAACGAGCATTTCAAGCGTTAAATGCTCTGAAAGAAACGCTGAGTCAAAGTTTTTTTTACTCGTTATCGAAGGACAGGCCATTGCGGCGCTGTCAAAAAAGCCTTGTGGACTGGCAACCGCAAGCGAACAAACCAAAAGGAGGTCGCCGTGGGCGGCCCTAAAAGCGTGGCGCACACAAAATGGAACCACAAATACCATATAGTCTTTGCTCCCAAATATTGCCGCCAAGTTTCCCGCAGTGAAAAAAACGGGCGGCGAGCGAAATTCTCCGTAAGTTGTGTGAATGTAAGGACGCAAAAATACCCCGGGGCCGGTGTTGTCCTGATCATATCCGCATGCTGCTCGAAATAGATCCTGAATCGCAATAGGAGTTTTGGCATTGTGGGTGGTGCGTGAATACAGTTGGCAAGAAGGAGACAGAAATTCAAGAATACATAAAACACCGACTGGATCAGGGCAAACCGGAAAACCAGCGGTTTCTTCCATACCCTGGAAGTCCGTTTACGGGCCGCAAGTAACAGAAATGCGGATGCCAATCAAATACGCGCCTGCCAGGGCGCAGCCGGCAAGAGATCCATATGGGCTCATATGAAAACCCCCGGCTTTGCCGGGGGATAGTTATTCGTTCTGTTCCAGTTGTTGTGAATTACAGCACCTTGAACTTGTGCACTTCGTTGGTTTCTCCGTCGATCACATGCACGGCGCAGGCGATGCAGGGGTCGAAGGAGTGGATGACACGCAGGATTTCCACCGGGCGCTTGGGATCGGCCACCGGCGTGCCCGCCAAGGCTTCTTCGGCCGCGCCGGGCACGTTTTTGGCGTCCCGCGGTCCCAGGTTCCAGGTGGTGGGCACCACAAGCTGGAAGTTGGCGATCTTGGCGTCCGCATCGGTACACAGCCAGTGGGAGAGGCCGCCGCGCGGCGCGGTGACGAAGCCCACACCCTTGGCGTCCTTGGGCGCGTCGTAGCTCTCCACGATCTGCTTGTCTTTGGTGATATTGTCTTCGTATTTGTTCAGCCAGGTTTCGATCTGCTGGGCAATGGCCAAGGTTTCGATACCGCGCGCGGCGGTGCGGCCCAAGGTGGAGAAGAGGGCTTCGGGGCCCACGTTCAGGGTCTTGAGCACATGATCCACCAGCGGCTTCACGGCCTTGTGGTTCTGGGTGTAGGCCACCAGCACCTGGGCCAACGGGCCGGTTTCCATGGAGATGCCGTCATAACGCGGCGCCTTGAGCCAGGAATAGCGGTCCGTATCGCCCATCTTGGTGAAGGCGGGCTTGGTTTCGCCCTGATAGGGCGGCAGAGCCTTGTCGCCTTCGTACCAGCTGTGGCGGACGTGTTCCTCGATCTTGGAGGGATCGAAGCCCTGAGGATTGCCGATTTTGCGGTCCAGAATGACGCCCGGCTTGAACCAGCGTTTCTGCAGGTCGCGTTCGCCGCCCGCATCTGGAAATTCGCCGAAAGCCATGAAGTTGTGCGTACCGCCATAGGTGGCGCATTCTTTGTAATTGGCGGCCACGGCGAGCAGATCCGGGATGTAGTAATTCTCGATAAAAGCGCGGGTTTTCTTGTAAAGTTCCTTGAATTCCTTGATCCGCTCAGGGGTCAGGGCGTCGTAGCAGGTTACGCCGCCACCCACGGTAAACTGGGTGTGCGGGTTTTTGGCCCCGAAGACGGCCATGGCCCGCGCCGCTTCCACCTGGACGCGCAGGGCCTGCAGGTAGTCGGCCGTGGCGATCAGGTTGACTTCCGGGCTCAGGGTGTAGGCCGGATGCCCGCCCAGAAAACAGGCGTTGGTAAAGGGACCAAGCTGGCCGCTGTCCACAAAGGTTTTGAGTTTGGACTGGACGGCCCTGTAATCGTCGGCCGTGACCTTGCGCGCGGAAATGGAGGTGGCCACGCTGGCCGCTTTGGCCGGGTCCGCCTTCAGGGCATTGGTCACATCCACAAAGTCCAGGGCGTGCAGGGCATAGAAATGCACCAAGTGGTCATGCAGAAACTGCATGCCCAACACCAGGTTGCGCAGATAGGTGGCGTTGGCCGGAATAGGTTTGTTGATGGCGTCTTCCAGGGCGCGGGTCGAGGCCAGGGCGTGCGTATAGGTACAGACGCCGCAGGTGCGCTGGGTGAAATGCTGGGCGTCGCGCGGGTCGCGGCCTTTGAGAATGAGTTCCAGGCCGCGGAACAGGGTGCCGCAGCTGCGGGCTTCCTTGATCTTGCCCTTTTCCACTTCCACTTCAATACGCAGATGCCCCTCAATACGGGTCAGCGGATCCACCACCACCGGGCCGGTGTAATCGCTCTGGGGCGCTTTGATGACTTCACTCATAACTTCCCCCCTAGTTCTGGTAGAACGGCGTCATTTCGTCCCAGAAGCCGGGCTCGCTGCAACCGATGCAGGGATGCCCGGCGCCCACCGGCCAGTTGGTCTGATTGAACAGAGCCTTGGGACAGTTGTTGTATGTCTGCGGACCCTTGCAGCCCACTTCATACAGACACCAGCCCTTGCGGGCTTCCTCGGAATTGAAGGAGGGCGCGAATTCGCCGGCGTCGAAATGTTTGCGGCGTTCGCACAGGTCATGCACGCTCTGGCCGTAGAACATGGTCGGGCGACCCAGTTCGTCCAGCTCGATTTTCTGGCCCTGCAGGAAGGCCACGAGGGTGCCCACCAGATTGAGCGGATTGGGCGGGCAGCCGGCGATATTGATGGCCTTGACGCTCAGATCGCCGTAGGCGTCGTTGACGCCCTTGGCCGCAGTGGGATTGGGTTTGGCGGCCTGCACGCCGCCGTAGCATGCGCAGGTGCCCATACTGACTACGGCCTTGGCCTTGGGTAGGATACCTTTACAGATATCGTACATGGTGTGGCCGCTGATGTAGCCGTATTTGCCTTCCATGTCTGTGGGAATGGCCCCTTCCACCACGCAGATGAAGCCGTCGGGACCGTTGGCGGCCTGCTGCAGAGCGTCTTCAGCGGCTTCGCCGGCGGCGGCCATGATGGTTTCATGGTAATCCAGGGAAATGGTATCCAGGATCAGGCTGTCGATGAAAGGTTTGTAGGTGCGCAGCAGCGCTTCGGAACAGCCCGTGCATTCGGCGGCGTGCAGATAGACCACCGAAGGACGGCGGCCTGTCAGAGCTGCAGCCACATCCGAGGCGAAGGCCGGGCCCATGCCCATGGTCACCGCCACCGCCGTGCAGAATTTCATGAAATCGCGGCGACTGATGCCCTGGCGTTCTAAACGCTCCTCTCCGCTTTGTTTGCCCAGACCCACAGCAATACGCATAATAGCCTCCTGGCAAAGGTGAGTAAAAGACTGAAGAAAACTCCGTCACAGAGCTCCGCTTGCTGCGCACTGAGCAGTCACTCCGCCGGAATGAGAGGGGTGCGCATCCGGAGCATAAAGCCCGATGCGCCCGCAGCGGATGGTCCGTGCGGGATGTGCAATACCTTCCGGATGGCGCCATCTTCACAGTGCGGCGGCTCACGGAAACATTGCCCTGTCCGACCCCTCGCACAATGGAGACATCCGCCATTTGCAAATAAGAGTATACCCTGAAAGATGAAGGGTCAATAGGGAGGAATTTTTTTTGTTGTCGTTCGCACACGTCGTCACAAAGGGCCGGGGAGCGGGAGCTTGCCTTGCCTAGGCGCATGGGATAAATTTCCGCTGCGCATTGCTTGCGGGGTACGACCCCGGCGGCGGACCGCCATTGTGTCGCAAAGCGGTTCCGCATTCCTGTTGCGCGGATGCTCGGCACATTCAGCTTACCCCAAGGAACATACCGTCATGAAACTGGAATCCCTTTGCCTGCACGCTGGTTACAATCCTGAAAACGGACGGCCGCGCGTTCTGCCCATCGCCCAGAGCACAACCTTTAAATATACCTCCACCGCCGAAGTGGCCAAACTGTTCGATCTGGCCGAAGCGGGCTTTTTCTACACGCGCTTGGGTAATCCCACCGTGGATGCCGTGGAGCGGAAGATCGCCGCGCTGGAGGGCGGGGTGGGGGCACTGTGCACTTCCTCGGGGCAGGCCGCCAGCATGCTGGCCGTACTCAATCTGACCCAGAGCGGCGAGCATCTGGTCAGCGCCTCCAGCATTTACGGCGGCACCTTCAATCTCTTCGCCGTCACCCTGAAAAAGCTGGGCATTGAGGCGACCTTTGTGGACCAGACCGCTTCCGATGAGGAGCTGGAAAAGGCCTTCCGGCCCAACACCAGGGCGGTGTTCGGCGAAACCCTGACCAATCCCTCCATGGATGTGCTGGATATCGCGCGTTTCGCCCGTCTGGCTCACCGGCACCGCCTGCCGTTGATCGTGGACAATACCTTCGCCACGCCCGTGCTCTGCCGTCCCTTTGAATTCGGCGCGGACATCGTGGTGCACTCCACCACCAAATATATGGACGGGCACGCCTTGCAGATGGGCGGCGCCATTGTGGACAGCGGCAATTTTGACTGGACGTCGGGTAAGTTCCCGGAATTCACCGAAGCCGATCCGTCCTACCACGGTCTCATTTACAGTGAAACGTTCGGCAGGGCCGCCTATATCGTCAAGGCCCGCGCGCAGCTCATGCGCGACATGGGCTGCTGCCAAAGCCCGCAGGGCGCGTTTTACATCAATCAGGGATTGGAAACGCTGCCTTTGCGCATGGAGCGGCACTGCCGTAACGCCGAGGCCGCGGCCGACTACCTTGCCGGGCACGCACAGGTGGAATCGGTCAATTATCCCAGCCTGCCCGGCAATCCCAACAAGGCCTTGGCCGATACATACCTTCCCAGAGGATGCAGCGGCGTGGTCTCCTTTTCGCTCAAGGGCGGGCGCGAGTCCGGCGCGCGTTTCATCGACAGTCTGAAAATGATTTCCCTTCAGGTGCATGTGGCGGACATCCGTACCTGCGTCCTGCACCCGGCAAGTTCCACGCACCGCCAGCTGAACGACGAGCAACTGCGGGAGGCGGGTATCACGCCCGGCATGGTGCGCCTTTCCGTGGGCATGGAGAATCTGGACGACATTCTGGCGGATCTCGCCCAAGCCCTCGAACAGGCTTGAATCGTTCCGCCGCTCACGCGAAAAGCGGGAAGGCTTCAAAGCCTTCCCGCTTTTCGCATTGGCGACACTTACGGCATCTTCTGAGCCGGCAGGCGGTAAAGCGTGCCCGCGAGATGCCGAGCGCATTGACTGCCGCTGATTTATGCCCTTTTTTTGACATCCTCCCCCGACTTTAGGCGGGGGAGGATGTCAAGGCTGAAGGGTTATTGGCCGCGCTGCGGGATATGGGTTACTCCAAGGAGGAGATGAGTATTCACGGATTCAGAACGATTTTTTCCACTCTGGCGCGGGAGAACAATCTTAACCCTAACCATATTGAAAAGCAGCTTGCCCACAAGGAGCAAAATGCCGTTGTGGAAGCCTACGACCGTTCGCAGTATTTTGAGCAACGGCGGGAACTTATGCAGGCATGGGCTGACTACCTGGATAAACTGAGGCAAGCCTTGTGATCCAGAGGAGTTTTATAGTGCCATGTTAGACGCGCAAAAAATATCACTGGGCAGAATATGGACAGCGTACAGTCTGAACGTGCATGAAACTGGCCTTCTCATTTCCGCGCTTGCGAATCAAGGGAGCATTGATCTCTACGAACTCTGGGACGAAGCTGTACGCTTTATTGCCATTGAAGAAAATAATAAAAAGTCCCTATATGATAATGAAGTGGAAGAGCCTTATTTTCCCGATATGTCAGATATGGGTAATGGCCCGCTGGAAGGAAGAATATTAGCAAAGCGTTTATTGCGGCATTTTCTATATTCTGCAAGATGTGATACGCCAAGAGAGTATTTACAGAATGTTTTCGAGCGAATTTTGAATTTTGCCTATAACGACCATGACGATCAAAATGTGGCCTTGGTGAATCACATACTTGATATGATTTATGAACAACGACACTTTGGTTATCGTGGAAAAGACAAGGTAAGTATTAATGGAGAATACGTCAGCCCTGAACTCTTTGAGGAATTTTGTCGCTTCTTTGACGACGCCATTTTCGCCAACAAGGAGGCCGCTGTTTTCTGGCTTTTCGAACAGGGGTTCTCACAGGAGCGGAGCGTCAAAGGCGCATGGCATGCCGGTCAGGGCTTTTGTCGCACAGGGCGTGACAGTGGATTGCGCTCAGGCGATCGCTCCGATTGACGGATTTGCGGCGGAAAGATTTTTGGCGGACAAGGGCCGCGACACGGACGAGATTCTCGCCCGGGCCGAAAGGCGGGGAATGGAAGCGGTCATTCCTTCGAGGAAAAACCGCAGGGAGCGGCGCGATTGCGACAAGGGGCCTTGCAAGGCCCGATGCCCGATGGAGAACGTGTTCCCTCATTTGAAGCGCTGGCACGGCATTGCGACCCGGCATGCGAAAAATGCGGATCCATTCCTGGCCGCTGTCCGGATCGGATGCGTCCTTTTGCGGGTTTCAGTCTCGTGACTACTATCTAGGCCGCCCCGGACGCCGAATGGCACCGGAATCCGGGGCGGCCGCAACGGGAAGTGAACCGGACGCCGATTACGACACGAACCGACGCGCGTCGCCGCTATATCCCCACAGGGGTCGGAATCAGACATAATTTCACATGACCCTGCTGACGGAAAGAGGCCGCGACGAACAGAGCGTGCTGCGCTCCAAGAATGTCTATCGGTCCACCGCGCAGAAACTTGAGACCAGAAACGACCTGCCGGATATTTTTCGATAGCGCCCGCAGGCTCTGTCACGCGCGGCCCGCTCCCGCAATTTGTAGTGCAGCAACTTGCTTGTGGCCGTGTGCAGCAGTTCCTTGAGAAGGGTATAGAATCTGGGTCGCTTGTACGAAGGCAGCATTGGGTGTCCCACGCCGGTAGGCTTTCAGTTCTTCCACGCTCAATCTATCGTCCGACGGCAACCACATAGGCGGCCACGCACTGGCCGTGCAGACGGTCCGGCATACCCGCCACCGCGCTTTCCGCCACCTTGGGGTGTTCATTGAGCACGGCTTCGATCTGGGTGGGATAAATGTTGGGGCTGTCCTGGATAATGTAGTCACGAGTATTGAAGACCACAAAAGGATGCATTCGATCCGGACAGCGGCCAGGAATGGATCCGCATTTTTCGCGTGCCGGGTCGCAATGCCGCGCCAGCGCTCCAAGTTGAAGACAAGAGAACCATGCCACAGAATAAAACTCCAGACAATCTCGTGACTACACTACCTAAGTAATTTGCCGGATGGAATGTGAGGCGTGGCCCTAGGTTCCCCCCTGAGAGTTAGGCCTTGTGAAGGCTACAGGAGTCGGTTATGCATGATTGTGCTGCGCATCGCTGTGCCACAGAAAAGCAAGTCTTCCCTAGGACAACGCGATCCTTGCAAAACTGAAACTTCATAAAAAATAGAGAATTATGCTCCGACTCACCCCAACCCAGCTCCCGCTGCCGATCTACCATGAAAAGCCCTTCTTATGAAGATAACAGGGCCAGCACATCCGGAACATTTTCGGACAACATGCGGCTTCCGATCCATCGCTGGTTCCGATATTCCGCAGGTTTTTCCGCCGACTGGGTGCGTTCCGTCATACGGAAGCACAAACCTGCCGCAGTGCTGGATCCGTTCGCCGGGAGCGGAACGACCCTCTTGGCAGCCGAGCAGGAGCTGACGGTCAGCTATGGCTTCGAGGCGCACCCCTTCGTCGCGGGGATCGCCCGTGCTAAACTGTCTTGGAATTCCCCGGTGAAGGAACTCGTCTCATGGGCAGCCGCAGTGCTGGATCAGGCCGCGACCTTGTACCCGAACATTTCCGGCGAATCGCCGCTGATCTTGAAATGCTACACTGAGGATGCCCTCAAGAAGCTGTGCGCCATCCGGGACAGCTTCCTGATGAGTAGGAAAGAGATGCCTGCAGCGGCTGGGGACCTGATCTGGCTGACGATCACGAGTATCCTGCGCCCGTGCAGCCACGCGGGCACGGCCCAATGGCAGTACGTCCTTCCCACTAAAGGAAAGGCCCGCGTTGTGGATCCGTTCGATGCCTTCAGAGCGAAGATCGACGACATGGCCGCTGACATGATGCTTTTTCAGCGGTCCGCATACTCTTCCGGTAGCCTGATGGCTCACGATGCTCGGAACCGCATGGAAAGCCTCGATGACAGGATCGACCTAGTGGTCACTTCCCCGCCATATCCTAACAACTACGATTATGGTGACAGTACCCGCCTCGAAATGTGTTTCTGGCACGAAATCAAAGGCTGGGGCGACCTCCAAGGCGCGGTGCGCCGCTTCCTCATGCACTCGTGCTCGCAGCATACGGCGGCGGAGAAACTGAAGCTGGACGACGTTCTCGCCGCGCCGCAACTTGGTTCGATCCGGGACGAACTATCCCGGATCTGCCGAAACCTGGAAGAAGAAAGGCTGAACCACAGCGGGAAGAAAACGTACCATACGATGATCGCCGCCTATTTTGCGGACATTGCTTCCGTGTTCCATGCGCTGAGGAGCGCCTGCCGGGCTGGGAGCCGGATGTGCTTCGTGATAGGCGACTCCGCTCCATACGGCATCTACGTCCCGGTGGACGATTTCATGGGAAGGCTGGCGGTAGCCTCAGGCTTCTCCGGATATTCCTTCGAGAAGGTCCGCGATCGGAACGTCAAATGGAAAAACAGGAAGCACCGCGTCCCTCTGAAGGAGGGGCGCCTGTGGATAGAGGGGTAAGGCAATGGCAAATTCGCCGTCGCATCGCACAGTCAGGGCGGACCGGAAAAGGTGCTGTACCTGGACAAGAAAGGTAGCCGTTCGGCACGGCACGGGCAAAAGCTGACATGGCATGACAAGTACGGGAACGCCCACGACCTGGATTTCGTTATCGAACGGGGCGGAACCCAGGACAAGATCGGACATCCGGTCGCTTTCATCGAGGCGGCCTGGCGTCGATACACCAAGCACAGCAGAAACAAGGCTCAGGAAATCCAGGGGGCGGTAATCCCCATCGCCGAGAAGTACGCTTGGGATTCCCCTTTCATGGGCGCCTTCTTGGCTGGCGTCTTCACGGATCCGGCCATAGAGCAGATGAAAAGCGCTGGATTCACCATCTCCCTTTTTCCGTACGGCACAATCGTTGAGGCATTCTCCACAGTCGGTGTTGACATCTGCTTTGACGAACAGACTGCGGACACGCACTTCGCGAATATTGTGGCGGGACTCGAGGGCTTGGGCACGAAGGAATGGGACACCGTGAAGGAGCGCCTCCTGTCTCTGAACAAAAGTCAAATCGGCGGCTTCTTCGCCGCACTGGACAAGGCGCTCGGCAAGAGGATCGACAGGCTGTACCTGATCCCGTTGCACGGGCGGACCTACGAATTCCGGACGACGGACGAGATGGTGTCCTTCGTGCGCGAATACGAGGGCGACACCGCAAGCCTGACCCTAGTGAAGTACGAGGTCTTCGTCAAGTACACCAACGGAAGCGAAATCAGGTCACAGTTCCAGGACAAGGAAGAGATTTATGCATTCTTGGAATACATAACGCGAACACTAGAAGTCATCTCATAATCAACCGAAGCAAGATCATAATGCAGCCCAGTTGTGCCATCGCCAGAAAGTTTTCCGCATGAAACTCATATGTTGCGACAAGGCGGCGGAAGTTTTGCAGCTAGGCGAACATCCGCTCGACTTTCCAACGGCGGCGATAACGCCGCAAGGGGCGGCCATCTTGTGTTTTGGTGCGCTTTTCCGGTTCGGAGCGATGATTTCAATACCCCAATCTTCTTCCAGTCTGGCGTCAAGCTTATCGCTGTCGCAAGCTTTATCGCCTATCAAGCGCCTTGGGAGTTCGTTGGCAAATACCCTTTCCGGGGTCCTCAACCAGGATCACTTCATGATCCGACGCGCTTGCCACGTGAAGGGCGGGAGGAAAATCGGCGGCGTCCGCCACTGTCATGATCCTGGCGCCCTTGCCGCGCTTGGTTCTACCAACGGCACGGCCCCTTTTTTTACCGGGGCGAATGTCCCGTCCGTGGATAAAGGCTTCCCGTAAATCAAGACTGCCGCGTTCCCTCAAATTATCGGCCAAGGCGAGCAGCACGGCATCGAATACGCCTTCCTTTCGCCAGCGCTGGAACCATACATGGCAGGTCTGGCACGGCGGCGGATATCGTTCCGGCAAATCCCTCCACGGCGCGCCCGTACACGGAATCCAAAGAATTCCGTTCAGGATAGCGCGAGGCTCATTGGGCACCGGCCTGCCCTGTCCTCTATTTATAAGAGTAATAAGCCAGAAGTCATTTCATGATTCCCTGATGACTCTTCCGAGTAAAATCATGGAA